>DATCOF010000227.1:0-3370 GCA_036564845.1 Chitinophagaceae bacterium
CTGATTAAAAACGGGAGAATAATTACTGCAGATGCAGATTACATAGCTGATATTTTTATTGAAGGAGAAACTATTTCAACCATCGGTAAAAATTTAAATGTAAAAGCGGATAAAGAAATTGATGCTTCAGGAAAATTAGTTTTTCCTGGTGGCATTGATCCGCATGTTCATTTGGATATGCCTTTCATGGGAACCTTTTCCAGCGACAATTATGAAACAGGAACAAGAGCTGCTTTGTTTGGCGGAACAACAATGGTGATCGATTTTATTTTGCAGAAGCAGGGAAATTCCTTGCAGTCAGCATTGGATGAATGGAAAGGACGTAGTGATAATAATTGTGTAGGTGATTATAGTTTTCACATGGCAGTTACTGATTTTAACGACAACACTAAAAAAGAAATAAAACATTTTATTGAAGATGAAGGCATCACTTCTTTCAAAACTTTTATGGCGTACAAAGGTGCATTGATGATAGATGACAGGCAGATGATAGGTTTGATGGAAGAAGTGAAACAACAGGGCGGGTTAATAAATGTCCATGCAACCAATGGCGACATGATCGATTACTTAATTCAAAAACATAGAGAAGAAGGAAAGTTATCTCCGCTCTATCATTATCTTTCACAGCCTGAAGTTACCGAGGCTGAAGCCTCCGAGCGTTTTGTTGATATGGCGAATTATACAGGCTGCCCCGGTTATATTGTGCATCTTACTTGTGAAGGCGCATTGAATGCAGTTCGCAATGCAACTAAAAGAAACCAACATGTTTTTGTTGAGACATGTATTCAATATTTAATTCTTGATGCATCGTTGTACGAAAAAGATTTTGAAGGAGCAAAGTGGGTGATGAGCCCGCCATTGAGAGAAAAGAAAGATCAGGAAACTTTATGGGCTGGAATAAATCAAGGCTTGGTGAATGTGGTTGCAACAGATCATTGCCCGTTTATGTGGGAACAAAAATTAATGGGTGAGAAAGATTTTTCTAAAATTCCCAATGGCCATCCTGCAATTGAGAACAGGATGGAATTATTATTTAGTGAAGGAGTTGCAAAAAATAAAATTACATTGAATAAATATGTTGAAGTTGCGTGTACTAATCCTGCAAAAATATTTGGTATGTTTCCACGCAAAGGAACAATAGCAATCGGCAGTGATGCAGACATTGTAATTTTTGATCCTAACGAAAAGCATACGCTTTCTGCAAAAACTCACCACATGAATGTTGACTACAGCGGTTATGAAGGTTGGGAGTTGACTGGAAAAGTAAAAACAGTTTTATTGCGGGGTGAAGTTGCCATTGATAATAATGAATGCAAAGTGCAGAAAGGATTTGGTAAATTTATTAAGCGTTCTAAAGTGAAACAAAACATTTAATCACGCAAAGAAGCTAAGAAAAAATAAGTCGCTAAGTTCTCTTTGCGTTCTTTGCTCCTTATGCTTCTTTGCGTGAAAAAATAACATTAAAAACTAAACGATAAACGATGCCAAGAATTATTAAATCAGGTTTGATACAAATGTCTCTTCCAAAAACAGAAGGCGAAGGAACTATCGAAGAAATTGTGCAGGCGATGTACGATAAGCATATCCCGCTGATTGAAGAAGCGGGGAAAAAAGGAGTACAGATATTGTGCCTGCAGGAAATTTTTAATACGCCGTATTTCTGTCCAGGGCAGGATAAAAAATGGTATGCCTCTGCAGAAGCTGTTCCTGGTCCAACAACTGAGAAGCTTGCAGTGTATGCAAAAAAATATAACATGGTGATCATTGTTCCGATCTATGAAAAAGAACAGGCAGGTGTTTTATACAACACCGCTGCTGTCATCGATGCTGATGGAACATACTTGGGCAAGTATAGAAAAAATCATATTCCACATACAAGTGGATTTTGGGAAAAATTTTTCTTTAAGCCCGGAAACCTTGGCTATCCTGTGTTTCAGACGAAGTATGCAAAGATCGGCGTGTATATTTGTTACGACCGTCACTTCCCTGATGGTGCAAGATGTTTGGGTTTAAACGGCGCCGAAATTGTTTACAATCCTTCTGCAACTGTTGCAGGCTTATCACAATATTTATGGAAGTTGGAGCAACCTGCTCATGCAGCTGCCAATGGATATTTCATGGGTTGCATCAATCGTGTTGGTGAAGAAAAACCATGGAACCTCGGCAAGTTTTATGGCAGCAGTTATTTTGTTGATCCAAGAGGACAAATTTTTGCGCAGGCTTCTGAAGATAAAGATGAATTACTGATCGCAGATTTTGATCTCGACATGATCGAAGAAGTAAGAAGCACATGGCAATTCTTCAGAGACCGCAGACCGGAGACGTATGGTAAAATTGTAGAGCTTTAAAAACCTCATCCCAACCCTTCTCCAAAGGAGAAGGAAGCACAGTCCATGGAAATATTTTTGTTGAACGAATGAATTGGAAAAGTTTAATAATAAAATAGTCTTTAAATTATAAAGGAATTACTAAATCCTCTCCTTTGGAGAGGATTTAGGTGAGGTTAAAACATTAACATGGCAATTCAAAATAACAGACTTCCGGAAAATCAATACGCAGAAAACTTCGGCGACATTCATCCGCCTTTTGAAAATAAAGAGGCTGCATTGGTGGAAGCCAATCGCTGCATTTTTTGTTACGATGCTCCATGTACAAAATCATGTCCTACATCTATCAACATTCCAAAATTTATTAAGCAGATAACAACAGATAATATCAAAGGTTCTGCTCACACCATTTTTGTTTCAAACATTTTTGGTGGAGGATGTTCAAGAGTTTGCCCGGTAGAAAAATTATGCGAAGGCGCATGCGTTTATAATTTATTGCATGAGCAGCCAATTGAAATTGCAAAGTTGCAACGATGGTCAACACAGCCTGCCATAGAAAATAAATGGAAACTGTTTGATCGTAAATTATCCAACGGAAAAAAAGTTGCTATCGTAGGCGCTGGCCCGGCGGGGCTTTCATGCGCTCATGGGCTTTCACGTGAAGGAGTTGATGTAACAGTGTTTGAAAAAGAAAGCAAAGGCGGTGGCCTTATGACTTACGGAATTGCAGCCTATAAAGTAACGCCACAATTTTGCGAAGATGAAGTTGATTTTATAACATCACTTGGTGGTATTGATATTAAGTATGATCACAGTTTAGGAAAAGACATTACTCTTGAAGATTTGCAAAAAGATTACGATGCAGTTTATTTAGGAATGGGAGTTGGCTTAGCCAATCAATTAAATATTCCGGGTGAAGAAATGGAAGGTGTTGAAGATGCCATCAGTTTTATTTACGACATAAGAACAAAAGGTTATCCAAATGTTGCAGTAGGAGAAAAAGTTGCCGTGATCGGAATGGGTATGACAGCAATTGATGCAGC
>DATCOF010000228.1:0-26927 GCA_036564845.1 Chitinophagaceae bacterium
TCTGTCATGCCTTTATTTAATACAAGATTGCCATGGCCTAACCTTCACGAATATTTAAATAGTAACCAAATTAACAACAAGAAAAGTATACCAAAAAGCAACTAAAACATACATCGCTTACTTTCCGATACAGAAAGTGAATATAGCTGATTCTATTGGGCTATAGAAGAAGTAGTAACAGATTAGTGAACAGGAAATAACTTTGCTATTAAAAAACAGGGGTGATATGTTAAATCTGAAAATTAAATCAAACAAAAAATACGGACTATCCTTATAGATAATTCTATTAAATCTTTACTTCAACAAATTTTTAAAAAATGGAAGCAATTCGTTTGCAAGTATTGCATGATCTTCAACGCTTGGATGTCCACCGCAACCCCTTGCCTGCATTGGATTAAAAAAATAAAAAGCCACAGGTTTGTCTGATGGATACAAAGCATCAATATTTTTTTTTACAGCCATAATACAATTTTGTAAAATTATCCTGTTGTTTCCATTAACCATTGGGCTGCTTACAATTGCAATTTGTGATGTTGTATATTTTGATTTTACCCGCCGAACAAATTGTATGTAACTATTTACAAATTTTGCACTGTCAAATGGTAATCTTTCTTTTTTGCCATCGCCATTACTTAAATCATTTGTGCCTAAAGCAATGCTCACAATCTTTGGCTCATAATTTTTAAAATCCCAATTATGAGAACTGTTTTGCTGGAAATTTGTTTTTTCATAAACCTGCGGCATTGTTGGTCCATCACTATTCCAGTTGCGGTAAATACCAATGCCGCTTACGCTACTCAGCAAAAATTCAACACCTAAGGCTCTTGCCACTCTTGGGCCATAAGCATAATAAGCATTGTGCTGGTCATGGTATTCTCCTGTACCACACGGAACTTCAGAAGCATCAGCAGCAGCACCGCAGGTGATGCTGTTGCCGATAAATTCTATCAATGGCAATGTTGATCTTTTTAATGCCACAATATTTTGTGCGCTTATCTTTTGTATAATTACAGCGCCGGTATGTGCTTCCGTTGCTTTATAAATCCATACGGTATGTTTTGCTGAATTGGAAGCAGTAATAACAACAGGGCCGGTAGCGTTGCCTTCTATTTTTATTCTTTTTTGATAAACGCCATCCAATACATATTGTAAATAGTTGTGGCCAGCGGCATAATAATTAGTTGCATATATTTTGCATTGCGTTCCTTCAAATGCAAAACCAAAATGTACTCCTGAACTAATCAATTCCAATTCCTGTTTATCATTTACAATATACCTGCCATAGGGATTAAGACCTGTCGCCGATAAAATATTTTCTGTTGCTGTATTTACTTTTGATGAGCTGCAACTTATCAAACAGAAACAAAAAAAAATAAAGGCATGAATATTTTTATGCATTGATGATTCTTTATTATTTATTTTTTTTATACATTTTAGGAAGATCGTTTTCAAACAATGTATAAGGATCATTATAGAATTTTATAAAATCCTGTTCACTTGCCTGGCCTGGGAATGGGGCATAAAAATGTGTTGGGCTTGTTATGTCATTTCTCCAAACAAGCACATATGCGAATTTAAATTTATCAGCCTGTAAAGTTTTTAATAAAACATCCGTCCACCATGTTGTGTTTGGAATAGATTCCAATCCTGTCTCGGTAAATGCTGCCAGCTTGTTTGCTTTGGCGGCATAATCATTTACAATTTTTAATTTAGCAATACCTGCATCCACAGTGTATTTACCATACCGGCCAAAGTCATTGTAATCATCCACACCAACAATATCAACCCATTCATCACCGGCATAACGCTCTAAATAAGTTGCTTCACTTGTAAAACTATTGTCTGGAGAAAAAGCATAAATAAAATTATGAACGCCTAAAGTATCACGCAGGTATGAGACTGTAAATCTCCATAAGCTTTTAAATTCATCTATGGTGCAATGCGATTTTCCCCACCAAAACCAATCACCATCAAACTCATGATAAGGACGAAAGATCATCGGAACTAATTTTCCATCTTTACCATGTATCGATTTTGCAACGTCTGCAATTGTTTTAAGAATGCTTTTATATTTTTCGTTGTAAGCTCCGCCGGGAATGATATATTTTACTGCCGCCTTTGATATCGTATCATTCCAGTAAAAGCCGCCGGCAGAAACAGGATTGGAAAAATGCCAGACAACTGTTGTAACGCCGCCGCGGTTGTAGGTGTCGGCAATATTTTTTTGTAATGCCTTTTTTTCTTTTTCTATTAAACTATCGGGCCTTCCTGATAAGCCGCTTAAATCAACACCAATAACCGCAGGGTGTGATCCTGTAACAGACTTCACATCAGACCTGTTATCATCGCCGTACCAGCCATGACCATATTGCGTTGCATGCTGGTGGCCAAAAAGAATATGACCCTTTGAAAGCTTAATTAAATTGTAATACAGATTTTTTGTTTCTTCTGTGGCATGCTTGTCTATCAATTTCATTTTACCCTGTGAAAATATTTTACAGGATAGAATCAAAAAAAATAAAATGATACAATATTTTTTCATAATGATGTAAGTATGGTTTGCTATTTTATTAAATTATTTCGCAGAATATTTACGGATCATATCCCTTGCTTTTATTCCTGATTCTTTCAGATCAGAAGCTTTCCATTTTCCATCGGATGACGCGCTTGTTTTTAAAACAGAACAAGTTTCGTCTTTATCAGAAACAGACCATGTTATCCAACTGATCTTATTTTTTTCAGCCCATTCGATCCATCTGTTCCATTCCTCATCATCAATTGCGCCATTGCCGCTTGCTTCCATACCTGCAGATTCAGAAATAAAAATGGGGATGCCTTTTTTTAATACATAATCACAACGATCGCGAAGCCATTGCTTATGTGTAGCAGCATAAAAGTGGACTGTATACATTATATTTTTAAAACCTGTGAGGGGATCATCGGCAACAGTATTAATATCCTGGTCCCAATGCGGATTGCCAACTAAAATAATATTATAAGGATCAATGGCTCTTATTTGTGAAACAATTTCTGTTGCATATGCTTTTACCTGCGGCCATGTTTCCTGATCAGGTTCATTAAAAATTTCATAGATAACATTTGGATATTTGCCATAAAGCAATGCCATTTGAGAAAAGAAAACTTTTGCTTCCTGCAAATTAATGTTATGACTGTGCCAATCAATAATTACATAAATACCTTCTTTTATGGCGGCGTCAACCACAGCTTTTATTTTTTTTACCGAGCCTTCGGGGTCTTTAATATATCCATGTTCAGGTTCCACACCCATGGCTGCACGAACCACTGAACAATTCCAATCTGTATGTAACCATTTTACCGTACCGGCAGTATAAAATCTTGGCCAAAAGTTATGCCAGCCAAAACTCATGCCTCTTAAAACAACAGGTTGCCCGTATTGATCTTTAAGTTGTGTGGAATCTACATGCAATTGCCCATGCACTTTTACCGGCTGTGCATTTCCGAAAAAACTTATTGCTAAAAAAATAAATCCTGATAGATACTTTTTCATTTTTAAAAAATTAAATTATTGACTTGACGTATCCACTTCCCAGTTATCAGTTCTAAACGGAGCCAAAGGCATACCAACAATGCTGAAAATATTTCCCCTTGCTGTATTACTAAACGCATAGCGAACAGCTTTAGGTTCTGTTACCTTATTGCTCCAAACAATTAATTTGTCATCTTTAATTAAAGCCTGCGCAGGATAAAAATTTTTATCAGCACCTGCTATATACAAACCATCACTGTTTTTTATCATAAGCCCATCCTTGTTATCAAATGAAATAATTGCTTTGCCATTTACCATTTCCATTTTTTTATAAAGAGGACTTTTGTTTGCAACAATCATCTTACCATAAGTCATAGATAAAGCAAGTTTAGCCAAACGAAAACCTACATCTCTTTTATTTTTTGGATGAATATCAAGTGTATCATCAGCCAGATCAGTTGTTACAACCATTGCTGTTTTTGGCAATTCTAAAGTTTTCATTTGCGCTTCTCTTAACAGTGCAGCAATATTTTTATTTCCATATTTATAAGGCGCTAACTGAACAAAATAAAATGGAAAATCTTTATCCCATTTCTCACGCCATGCCATTATCATCTCACTAAATAATTTTTGATAGGTGGATGCTGTGCCTGTATTACTTTCTCCCTGGTACCAGATCGCTCCAGCTATTGAATAATTAAATAAAGGTGCAATCATTCCATTATATGCATAACCAGGTGTAACAGGCCAGCCTGTAGATTTATTTAATTTATGTGCTGCATTATTTAAAACAGTATCGGCAATTACTTTATCAGCAGGTGCCCAAACTTCAGCAGGAGTACCACCCCAGCTTGCACTTATCAACCCTATAGGAACATTCAAATCATTGTTTAATCTCTTGCCAAAATAATAAGCAACTGCGCTGAAAGATTTTAAAGTGTTTGAATCGCAAATTGTCCATTGCGCTTTGCAATCTTCCTGCGGCGTTTCTGCTGTTGTTCTTGGAATATTAAAAAAACGGATATTTAATTTATGGGCTGTTACAAATTCTTCTTTCATTTGCGGCAAACCCCAATTATAATTGTATTCCATATTCGATTGTCCTGAACATACCCAAACTTCGCCTATCAAAACATTTTGGAGAAAGATTGTATTAAATCCTTTAATGGTGATGGTATAAGGACCGCCTGCAGCGGGTGTATTTATATTGAGTTGCCATTTCGCATTTCCATTCACAATTGTTGAATCAGTTTTTCCATCCCATGAATTGGTAATAAAAATTTTTTCTGTTGGATTGCCCCAGCCCCAAAGCTTTACAGAAGATTTTTGCTGCAGCACCATGTTGCTTGCAATTACAGAAGGCAATGTAACTGCATTGGGTTTCATTACTGACAAAAGCAAATAAAACACGCAAAGTGTCTTCATGATTTTATTTTTTAAAGTTAATTGCCAGTGCTTCTACTGCATTAAAAAGGTAAACAGCCGGTGCATTCCAATTTATTGCAATTTCATTTGAGGCATACGCACAATCTAAATCTTCATAGGAAGTTTCCGGCTCATTAAATTCATATTTACATTTATCCTGCTGACCGGGGTTGGGTCCACCGGCTAATAATCCGGGAACCGGTTCTGTAACTCCATCTGCTACTGATTGCCTGTGATGTGGATGCATAGTAGATCTGCTTCCGATACCTGTAACAAAGGAATATCCTGTTGCATTTCTTCCAAACAAATAATCAACATTTGTTAATGCATAATCAAGATATTTTTTATCTCTTGTAAGAAGATATGCATTTATTAATAAAATACCCTGATTGGCTGCGTTAGAATTACTACCCCAGTTAAAATCTCTGCCCGATTGACCCATCACTGTTTGAAAAGCATTGTGCAAAGTTTTTTCAATATACATATCTGCTATTGCAACAATCTTATTTTTCATAACAGAAAGATCGTTTGCTGCTGACAAAGGAAGATTTTTTCGAAAACGTAAAAAAGAATAATATCCAAGCATTGCTACATTATTCCATGAAGGAAGTGTAACAGAATCCCTGATGTGCTTTTGAAGAAACTCGTAATAAATATTATTTCCTGTTGTAAGATAAAGTTCGCAGGCTGACCAAAACCATTCATCATTAAAATTTTTATCCCCATAACCTCCGGTGGAAATTACAGGTTTGAATTTTAGATTCATCATTCGCTGATCGTATTCCATAGCAGGATGAAGCAGCGCCCATTGCCATGCCTTTTTGCATGCAGTAATACAGCTATCGGATAAGCCGGGTAATTGTTTATCAAATTTTTTTAATATCCGGCTTGCCTGTGCAGTTACTGCTGCAAAATCCAGCGTAGCTGCAGTTCCCTTTTGCACTACATATCTTGGCGATTTAGTAACTCCCGGCATTACCATCGCATTAAAAGACGCATTAGTGCATTTATTATATAAACCACCATCATTAGGGTCCTGCATGGTAAGCATCCATCGCAAATTATACACGGCTTCATTTAAAATATCAGGCACTCCATTTCCTGTTTCAGGAATATTTGTATTTATTTTTTTAAAGTAATCGGGAAAATCTTCGTAGGCAGAAAATAACGTGCCCATGGTGATACCTGAATTCACAATATATTTATTATAATCGCCTGCATCGTACCAACCACAGGGTGTAGAAATAATTGTGCCTTCAGGTCGCTCTTTGCTGCCGGCAGATGAATGCACATACACAATATTATCAGGATGCCCTGAAGAACGATTCCATTTGCCTGCATATTTTTCCGGCAGTGGAGTTGATGATCTTTGATAATAAAATCCTTTAAGAACCGCTATTGCAGCATTGCGGTTTACATTATTATTTATTTGAAAAATATATGAATGACCAACATCAGGAACAAGAACTACGAAACTTCCCCTGGTAGTAAGAGAAGAAAAATCTGCTATTTTTGTTTTTGTTGATGAATAAGCAGATTGCTTTTCACTGCTTAATGTACCTGTAAAAAATGTATCTCTTAAATTAGTAGATGTGATATAAAATTTATCTGCAGAAACATTGCCGGTAACTACTGTAACCTTAGGAGCATTTGGATAAAAACCTGATTGATTTAATTTTATTTGTGTTGTTACAAATTGAGAAAATATAGAATTTGAAAAAACTATAAGCATGCAAATTAATATCAACTTATTTCTATAAAGTATTTTATTAACAACTATTACTTTCATTTGTATTCTGATTTATCAATCCATACCACTACTATTATTGCATTTTAATAGTTATGGCAGATGATTGTAACCCAATTGAACTTGCTTTTATTATAACTGTACCTTTCTTTCCATTTGACTGTATTATTGCTAACGCAAGTCCATTAAGAGCTGTATGTTTATCTGCTTTAAAAGGTTCATGACTTACAGGATCACCACTATCCACTCCTGCAATAAAACCGTTTCCATCAATTTTAAATTGAATTAAATTATTTGCATCAGGAACCATAATTCCATCCTTATCTACAACTGTTGCGGTTATAAAAGAAAGGTCCTTTCCATCAGCATTAATAGTTTTTCTGTCAGCAGTTAAAATAATTTTTGAGGGTGCACCTGCAGTTTTTATTTCTTTTATCAAGACTGTTTTATTATTTTTTCTTGATATTGCTTTTACAACTCCCGGTGTATAAGGTACACGCCATTTAACATGCAGATCATCGCCTGTCTTTTTTTGTGATCCAAGCGATTTGCCATTTAAAAATAATTCAACTTCATCCGCATTATTGTAATAACAAATTACATCTACCGTATCTGCGTGATTATGCAAATAATTATTTTTTGACCAGTTCCAGTGAGGATAAATATGCAATACAGGTTTATCAGTAAATACACTTTGATACATGTAATAAACATCTTTGGGAAAACCTGCAAGATCAATGATACCAAAGTAAGAGCTGCGGGCCGGCCATGAGTAAGGCGTGGGTTCTCCAAGATAATCGAAACCAGTCCATATATACATGCCGGAAACAAGATCACTCTTGAGGAAAGCTTTTACGCTTTCTTCCTGTGTAGAACCCCACGGTGCACTTACATTGTCATACGCAGAAACTGCATAATTTCCATTTGGATTTACAAAAGGAAGATCCCAACGCTTAGGCCAGCGGCGGATTGTATCGAATGGAATAGGATCATAATAACCTCGTGTTTCCAATGCCGATGTACTTTCTGTAACAATCAATTTTTTACCGGGCCACCTGTCATGAAATTGATCCCATGTCTCATGCTTGTAATTATAGCCTATCATTTCAAAAGCACCGGATTGAATAATATTATTCCAAGTATTGGTTTCGTTATTAGCAGTTACTATTTTTCTTGTAGTATCCAATGTCTTCACAATATTTACCAATTCTCTTGCGATCACCCGTCCTGAAGAATCACCTTTAGATACATCACCCCATTGCTCAAGAATTTCATTACCAACACTCCATATAAAAACAGAAGGATGATTTCTGTCTCTTACTATTTGATCTTCCAGATCTTTTTTATGCCACTCATTCCAATACAGGTGATAATCAAATTCAGTTTTTGGTTTAGCCCACATATCAAATGCTTCGTCCATTACGATGAAGCCCATCTTATCACATAGGTCTAATAAT
Organism: Chitinophagaceae bacterium; assembly: GCA_036564845.1. Classification (GTDB taxonomy): domain Bacteria; phylum Bacteroidota; class Bacteroidia; order Chitinophagales; family Chitinophagaceae; genus Ginsengibacter. The sequence goes on from DATCOF010000228.1 coordinate 8,138, forward strand.
TCGGGTGCCGGCGGGTTATGAGAAGTTCGGATACCATTGCAGCCCATCGCTTTTAAAATTTCCAATTGTCTTTTCAGGGCTCTTGTATTGATTGCAGATCCTAAAGCACCAAGATCATGGTGATCACATACGCCTACTATTTTTATATGTTTCCCATTTAAAAAAAATCCTTTATTGGTGTCGAAATTAAAATAGCGTATACCAAATTTCGTTTCATAAGTGTCGGTCACTTTTCCATTTACTATTACCTGCGATACGGCTTTGTATAAATATGGCTGATCAATAGACCATAAATTTGGCTGCTCAATATTGAGTATTTGTTTAATGGGATTATTTTGTTCCGAAATTATGGGTGTGGTTATTTGTGTAATTTTTATTCCTGAAGGATTGTAAACTGTAGTTAGAATAGTAACAGATTTATTAACGGCATTTTCAGTCACAACCTTTGTCTCTACATTTATGATAGATTCTTTTTTACTTATTGAAGATGTTGTAATAAATGTACCGTAATTATCTATATAAAATTTATTAACAGCAGTTAGCCATACATTTCTATAGATGCCCGAACCGCTGTACCAGCGTGAGTTTGGTTGTTTTGAATTATCAACTTTTACGGCAATAACATTTTTTTGATTGTCATATTTTAAATAAGGAGTAAGATCGTATTGAAAAGATATATAACCATTTGGCCTCACTCCTAATGAGTGACCATTGATCCACACTTCGCTATTGCGATAAACGCCATCAAATTGAATAAAGATATTTTTATTTTTATCTGTTTCAGGAATTGTAAACGTTTTTCGATACCAGCCTATTCCTCCCGGTAATGCACCACCACCTTCAGTTGCCGGATTGTCTTTGCTGAATGTTCCTTCAATGCTCCAGTCGTGCGGAAGATTTAAAGTTCTCCAGGCTTCATCTGCAAAAGCAGGCTCACTATAAGTATGTTCACTGTCTAATTTAAATTTCCAGTCTTTATCAAAATCTATCCTGCTTATATGCTGAGCTTTTAACTGAACAGATAAAAAAATACATGTTAAAATAATTATTACTGCTCCTTTCATTACTGCAATTACTTATAATTTATGATTACTGCATCCCCCTTGTAATGTACAACCGCATCCGGTTTGCTTTCAAAATTTAATTCTCTCTGTTTCTCTTTATTTATCCAAACAATATTAAAAACCCGGTTTGTTATCATGCCGGTAAAATTTCCTTTTCGTTTTCCTATCGTAAGCCTGTGCAAGTTTTGATCGTAGAAAAAAGATATGTTACTGAACCCGCCTTTTTCGTAATTATAATTTGTACCCTCATCTTCATATAAAGTGAATGAAGCATCTTTACCCACGTAAATACGTAAAGTAATTGAGTCTGCAGGTTTCTCTGAAGTATATTGTATTGCTGGACCAGCAGGAATGATAGACCCTTCTTTTACAAAAACCGGCATCCTTTCGTAAGGTGCATCGCTGGTTATTCTTTGTCCTCCATCAAAATATTTTCCTGAATAAAAATCAAACCAACCCGTGCCTGAAGGAAGATATAATTTCTTCTCTCTCGCTTTATAATCATACACAGGACTGATAAGAAGTGAAGGACCAAACATATATTGATCGCCAATATTTTTTACCGCTGTATCTTTTGAAAAGTCAATTACCAGCCCTCGCATAATGGTGTAATCGTTATGATACGTCATCGCTGCTAATGTGTATATGTAAGGCATAAGCCGGTAACGCAAATTATCATAATACAACATGCTTTTGTAGGCAGGATGATCTTCCGGAGCAATATTAAAAATTTCTCTAAAAGGATATTGTCCGTGTACGCGAAACAATGGAGCAAAAGATCCAAACTGATACCAACGTGTTTGCAGTTCTCTCCATTCATCAAGATCGTTATCTTTTGCATTTTCATAGCGGCGCTCTACAGCAAAGCCGCCAATATCCATTGTCCAGAAAGGCAATCCTGACATTGAATAATTTATGCCGGCAGAAATTTGTGCTTTCATATCCTCCCATCGCGAAGCAATATCTCCACTCCAGATAGAAGCAGCATAATGTTGCGAACCTGCAAAGCCCGATCGTGTAAGAAGAAAAACACGTTGATCCGGCTTAACAGATCGCTGTCCAAAATAAATACCTTTTGCATTTTCCAAAGGATAGGCATTTACATATTCGGCTGTTAAGCCTGCTGCCGTTGGAGTCATTTGCGCTTTACGGCGTTCTGGTGAAACATTGGAAAGTATATCAGGTTCACTGGCATCCATCCACCAGGCATCAACACCTTTGCTGAACAGTTTTTTATTTATTAGATTCCAGAATCCTTTTTTTGCATCATTATTAAATGCATCATAAAATGTAGAAACATATCCTTTTGCAATCCAGTCTCTTTGCCTGTCTGCAATGTTTCGTTTGTACAGCCAGCCCTTCTTATCAAATTCATTGTAAGCGGTTATACCTTCATAAAATTTTGGCCATACAGAGATCATGAAATGAGTGTTGTATTTATTATGCAACACACTGATCATGCTATCAGGATTTGAAAAACGGGAAGCATCAAACTCCTGGCTACCCCAATCATTTTCCTTCCAATAACTCCAGTCTAAAACAATATTGTCTAAAGGGATTTTTCTTTTTCTGAATTCATCAACAACATTCAATAACTCATCCTGTGTTTTGTATCGCTCACGGCTTTGCCAAAAACCCATTGCCCATTTTGGAACGATGGTAGCTTTGCCGGTGATACTTCTGTATCCTGAAATTACTTCGTCAATATTATTGCCATAGATAAAATAGTAATCAAGCTGCTTACCTGCTTCTGATGAAAATGTGTAAGCATTGGCATCTGATGCTTCTATAGGGTTTAACCATTTTACCGCAAGATATGATTCGCCACCATCGGGTATCCATTCAATTTTTATAGGATATTTTTTATTCTTCTCTACATTAAAATTAATGATAGCGGTTCCTGGATTCCAGGCTTGCCGCCACCTGTTTTCAAGCAACTTTCCATTTAACCATACTTTACAATAACCTGCATAGTTAATTTTAAATTTATGCATTCCTGCAAAGTCGGAAGCAATGGAGCCTTCATAGGTTATCATACCTTTTTCGATATTAAAATCTGCAGGCAGCTTTGTTTTTGTATCACCTACGAATGGGTAATTTATTTCAGATTCTGCCTTTACAAAAGCAATGTCATTAGGTTTATCCCTGTTGTTGCAATACGAAGCGGTCAGCCAGCCATACTCACCTTGTTTGGTATATAATTTAAGCCCTGACAATGGCAGGAAATCTCTAACGTCTCCAACTTTTGTTATTGAATAATTATCCCATAAGATGCCATAGTTTTTACTGCTTACTAAAAATGGAACAGCAACTTCAGTATTATTTTGATAAAGCAAAACCTGCTGACCTTTATAATTAAACTGGTCGCTTTGATGCTGTCCTAAACCATAATAACTATCATCAGCTGAAGCCTGAAAGGTTTGTGATATTGCGTAAGATCGCTGCCCTTCAAAAATCGCAGGAATAATTTTTCTTCCATTTTTCTGTTTTTCTGAAATAATTGGCTTTCCTGTTTTATCAAAGAAAGAAATGGCTCCGGTGGATAAATCTACAGAAGCTGTTACTGCTGCGGTTTTCAACAAAACAGTATTTTTATTTTTCAGAGCATTCCATGTACTGTTTAAAGTATTTACAACGGATATAAGACTTGTAACATCCGGCAATTGAGAAGTTGACGAAGCGGTTACACGGATAATATAATTATTAATTACCTGCAGCCTGATAACAGATACATTACCCGATAACTTTTGATCAGGATAAACCATTATTCCATCTTTGGTTTTTACAAATGAACCAGCAGGATTACAGAAAGCTTTACCAATAAAACATATCAGCACAAATGAATACAGGAATTTATATTTCATTAATAAATTTTGAAAAGTTTGTTTACAATAACTTTTTTATAATGTAAAACCAATTTATCATTTTTTTACTTACTCAATCGTAACATGATAACATCTTTTGCAGGCACGGTTACCGATAATATTTTTCTTGTATCTCCTGCATCTTTTTTAGTCCATAGATTACGAATTTTATAGGTTATTGCTTTTGCATCAAGCGTTGCCTTTGATAAAGTATCATTGATTACCTGGCTCTGCCAGTTGAAATTAATTTGCTGTGGCAAGCTTTTTCTATTTAAAAAGCATACTGCCCAATTCCCATTCATTAAAGGTTTAAGCCATATTTCTAAACTATCATTTGCAGCATATTTTAAGGCCTGCACTCCTAATGCATCCTGATTTATCGCGACCACTTCTTTATTGGTTAATATTTCAGTAATCTCTTTACTCATATTTCTCACATCATTGCCGGAAATCAAAGGAGCTGCTAACATAGCCCACATGGAAAAGTGTGCCCTGTCTTCATTAACCGCCATGCCGTTACCAACTTCAAGCATATCCGGATCGTTCCAATGGCCGGGGCCTGCATATTTTCGTAAGGTATCCTGCATGTCTACAATTTTCATCACACCATTTGCAGACCAAGTGCCATAATTTTTAGTGCCCTCAAACTGGTTAGTGATATCGCCGGTTGTTCGCCATAAATGACCAACATTGCCCGCCCATTGCCAGGGTTTATTTTGCCCCCATTCACATAAACTAAAAACAATCGGGCGTCCGGCTTTTTTTAATGCATTACTCATTGTGGTGTAAGCTTCTTTTGCAGTAATACCATCTGTATAACACCAATCGAATTTTAAATAATCAATGTGCTGGGATGCATAGAAACGTGCATCCTGGTATTCATATCCCCTGGTGCCGGGATAACCTGCACAGGTCTTGGTTCCGGCGCAATTGTACAATCCAAATTTTAAACCTTTGGAATGAACATAATCTGCAACGACCTTCATGCCGTGTGGAAATTTTTTTGGATCAGCAATAAGATCGCCGGTAATGTTGTCTCTTTCCATTGCCATCCATCCATCATCTAATACAATATAAGTATATCCGGCATCCTTCATTCCTGATGATACTATTGCATCAGTTATTTGCATAACCATTTGCTCATTAATATTGGCCTGAAATTTATTCCAGCTATTCCATCCCATAGGCGGTGTTAGTGCCAGCCCCTCAAATTTTTGTGCATAGGTATTAAGTGCAAAAAAAATCGATGTAAACAAAAAAATTTTCTTCATGTGAAATTTTTATAAGTATGATCTAATAAACAATATTTTGTTTTAACTGATAGGCATTGCTGATTTATTTTTTATCAATAACCATATAAATTATTGACCATGCCGGGACAGTAATTTTTATTCCATTTTGTGCACTTGCGGAATAAGGAATTATAGTGGCATAATTATCCGGACCGCCGGCCACACCTGAAGGTCCTTGCCCGTTTACTAAAACTTTTCTTGAGAACTCTCCGTTATCTCCGCTTCCTGTTAATGTGTACCAATAATACCTGTTGCCAATATTGAAGTTTTGAAATTTTACCTGTACTGTTTGTGAAGAAGCAGATTTATTTACAAGTGTTACACCAACTTGCCCTGATGTAAAAGAAGATGAATAAGAAACCAAATTTGTATTATCAGAAGTGGATGTTATCATCCTGTCGCCTAAAAACTTTTGAAAATAATACATATGGTAAAACGCAGGACGTGCATTCCATTTAGGTACACCCGGCTCATCGCCATTACTAAACATACCATGATCGTTGCCATTATCCCATCCGTTTGCAAGGTCCCATCTTCCTGCCATTCCATATTTATTTTTCAATGCTTCTCCTAACACCATTACTGCATGCATACCATTTACATGCGAAACTTTTTGCAAGGAACCTTCTGCATTAATATTATATTCTGTAAGCGCTATTGGCTTTATTCCTGTTCCGCCAGACTGCAATGTTTGCGATACAAAGTCCATTGTATTTTTTGTTTCTGTACCGGCAGAATTTAAAATTACTGTGGCATTAGAATTTGTTTGATACGGCGTAAAGTAGTTATGAACTATATAAAAATCCGGCGAACTGCCGCTTTTATTAAGTAGCCCTGCATTCCAGGTTTTGCGTGTATTTGTTTCCCATGATTGAGCAGCAGCTTCAACGGTTACCGCACCTATATAAATTGTTTTACCAATTTCCTGTGCAGCTTTGCGCATGGAATCTGCAAATATTTTAAAATGCTGTCCGTACAAATCTCCGGTAAGATATTCCGGCTGGCCATCTTTATTTTTAGTTAGATCAATTCTGTATCCTGCTTCCCAATCGCCATAATTTTCATTTCCGATTTCCCAGTATTTTGTTCGGCCATTATCGTAGCGAACCCAATCTGCAGCCAGGTGTGCTGCTGATTGTGCAGGAGTAGTGCCCGTACCATAACGTGCATAGCCATAATTAATAGTAATCATCCCGCTGTTACCAGTTTGCTGCAGCATTTTATAATAATTGTCTGTTGAAAACGTCCAGCTATCGGTATTTTTTCCATACCAGAAGTTACTTGCAGATTTTGTTCCATCTGCATTAACCAGCATTGTAGGAGCATCTGCAGGTGGTGCATTATTGGGAGCGTTCCAAAAAAATACATCACTGATACTGCCTCCCGGAAAACGAATTATATTAGGATGGAGATTGGTAAGATTGGTCATCAATGAAGATTCGGTAACTATCTGTGTCATCCATAAATTAGAATTGTTTCCAAAAATTGACAGAGGAACTTTTGTTATAATAGAACTTGGATTAACAGTAACCGTATATGCAGTTGAGGCTGGAATAGTTGTATCCTTATAAGCAGGCGCTGTAAATGTTTTCGGCTGCCAGTCGTTTAAAAAAAAACCAATAGAACCGGCAATTGCAGGATCAACAGGTGGAGTAATTATAACGGTAGTATCATTAGGTGGAGTAATTATACTACCGTTACCAGTGTTATTATTTTTTTTGCAGCTGGAGCAAACAATTGTAAATACTAATGCTGATAAAATGATGTATTTCATAAATTATTTAATAGTTAGGAGGATTAATCGGATTAAAAAATAATTGATTTATTTACATTGAAAGTTGTGCTTACATCTCCGATAGTAATTTTAAAATCGCCCTGCTCAAGATGTTTTTTATTATCAGTGCCAATAAATGCAAGTTCCTTTACAGGGATTTTAAAAGTAACCACTCTTGATTCTGCCGGATGCAATTCTATTTTTTCAAATCCTCTTAAACGTTTTACATCCGGCGATAAGGATGCAATTACATCACTTACAAATAACTGAACAACTTCTTTGCCCTCTTTGTTACCTGTATTGCTGACAGTAACATTTACGGTTACAGTACCATCCGGATCAACAGTTAATTTATCTGCCTTAATATTACTGTAAGCAAATGTTGTATAAGATAATCCAAAACCAAAATGAAACTGAGGATTGAAATCTGCTGAATAATCATAAGCACCTTGCGGATTTGCTATTTGATCAGAAGGTTTATGAATATAAGGCGTTAATGAATTAGTATAACGCGGATAAGTTATAGGAAGTTTACCGCTGGGGTTAGCATCGCCTGTTAAAATATCAGCCAATGCATCTGCGCCAAAATTGCCCGGTAAATAAATATGAAGTATGGCTGAAGCTCCGGGTTCTATCAAACTGATTATGCGTGGACGACCTTCATTTAAAACTAAAATAATTTTCTTACCGGTTTTTATTAATGCATTAGCCAATGCTAATTGGTTTGCCGATAAATTTAAATCGTTCAGGTTGCCGGGAGTTTCTGTATAACTGTTTTCGCCAATGCATAACAGGATGTAATCTGCATCTGCAGCGGCTTTTACAGCAGCATTGATATCCACTACTGAATCTTCCCAATATTTCCCTTTCATTTTATAAGCAACACCTTCACTGTAGGTTACATTGTTTTTTCCAACTTTTTTGGATACTGCTTTTAGAATAGTATTGTATTGCTGTGTAAATTCATCTGTTCTTTCTCCCTGCCATGTATAAGTCCATCCTCCATTTAATGGACGCATTGAATTTGCATTTGGACCTGTTACCAAAATTTTTGCATTGTGAGGCAATGGTAAAATGTTTCCATCATTTTTTAATAAAGTAATGGATTCTGCAGCCGTATTGTAAGCAGCCTTACTAAACTCAGCACTTCCAAATTTTGGATAATTATTTAATACGGTAATGGGCGTATTAAAAAGATCAAGCTCAAATTTAACCCGCAATATTCTCGTAACAGCATCGTCTATCCTTGCTTGTGAAACTTTACCTTCTTTAACCAATGCAATAAGATCATTACAAAATTCCTGGTAATTGTAAGGTATCATACTCATATCAATACCTGCATTTATACAAAGCATTAAAGCTTCTTTATTATCTTTTGCTATCTTATCTCTCTTGGCAATATTTTCAACATCCTGCCAATCAGTTACAATAAAACCTGTAAAACCTAATTCATCTTTTAAAATATCAGTTAGCAGATGCTTGTTTATGTGTCCGGGAATACCATTGATAAGTGCTGAGTTTACCATTACATTTCTTGCACCTGCTTTAACGGCAGCTGCAAATGCAGGCAAAAAATATTCTCTTACATAATTTTCAGGTATCCATGCATTGGTACGATCCTTACCATATTTAGGATCAGAATAACCCATGTAATGTTTTAAGCTAACTGATACTTTTTCTTTACTGCCTAACGGATCCTGCATCCCTTTTACAAATGCTGCACCCATTTCTGAAGCTACATAAGGATCTTCTCCATAGGTTTCCCATAACCGTGGCCACATATAATTTATACCAAGATCTAATACCGGTGAAAAGCTCCAGGGTACGCCTGCAGCACGACTTTCATACGCTGAAATAACACCACCATCATGCACCAGCAGCCGGTTAAAAGTTGCTGCCTGCCCAATCTCCTGCGGAAAAGAAGTAAATCCATTAACGTAGTTGGCACCATGAATATCATCCAAGCCATAGATAACCGGTATTTTCATTCTGGTATGTTGCGCAGCATTATTAATAGCAGCATTTACATTATTCCATTGGATTGGCCCAAGCAAAATACCGGGAGGTGTATTTAAAATGGAGCCCACTTTATATTTTACAATGATGTCATTTACTTTGTTGGGATCGATATTAAAAGTTTTAGTGGTATAATCGGTATGGCCTATCTGGTCAATAGCAACCTGAGCCATCTGACCAACTTTTTCTTCTAAGGTCATTTGCTTTAAAAGATTATTTATTTTGCTTTCCATAGCTGATTTTTTTTGCGCTGTTACCGTAGCATAGCCAATCAACAAAAAACAAAGAGCAATAAGCGGCTTTAAATTTTTAAATTTCATAATTAATTATTAACAGGTAAATTTTTAACGGATGAAATACGCCGTATGATTTCTATACATGCACGGCTATTGTGATAAGGGCATTTCCATAAACCAACTTTATCCTCTCCTTTCATAAAAGAATAATTTTCAGTAACTCCCCAATACCATTCTCCCTTTTCTTTATACAGCATATAATTCTTTACAAACTCCCAGCTATTCAATGATTTTTGCAGGTAAATTTCTTCACCTGTTATTTGCCAGGTATTAAAAAATCCAACCATTGCTTCTGCCTGCGGCCATGAATGTTTTTGTTTTATAAGAATTTTTTTTTCGGCATCATATTCATACCATAATCCGCCATCATCATCCAATCCTTCGGCTACAGCATTTGCAATTTTTACAGAGCAGTTTTTTACTTTTTTAATCAATGCTTTATCACCAATAACTTCTGCTGCTTCCTGTATAAGCCATGCTGCTTCTATATCATGACCGTAAGAGTGAATGTTACTGCGGAAATTCCAATGGTCATCAAAGAATAAAATAAGATGATGCGTTTTAGCATCAATAATGTGATCGAGAAAGATGTTTATGAGATCTGCAATTTGCTGTTTTAAATTTTCATCGGGCCAAATAAGATAAAGATTAGCAAACCCTTCCATTACATGAAGATGCGTATTCATCGATTTTTTTTCATTTGCATCTTTAGCACTTAGCCTCAACTCATCTGTCTCTCTCCAATCTCTGGTTAAGGCTTCAATATATCCTCCGTTTAATTTATCATAACTGTGCCTGATAATTTTTTTATACAATTCAATTGCTGTTTTTTTTGCTTCTTCATTCTGAGTACATTTATAATACTCGCTTAAACCATACACAGCAAATGCCTGGGCATAAATTTGTTTTTTTGTATCAAGTGGTATTCCAGTATAATCAACTGTCCAGTAAACTCCACCAAAATCTTTATCAATAAAATAATTGCTGATGAATTTATAAGCCCGCTGCGCCATTTGTAAATATTGCGGCTTGCGGGTTAAATTATATGCTGCTGAAAAGCTCCACAATATTCTGCTGTTAAGCACTGATCCCTTTGGGGCTTTTGTATCTACATTATTATCATTATCTATTTTGCCTGCAAAGCCACCGTTGTTTATATCTACTGTGTAATTAATCCAATAAGAAAGTATATTTTCTAATTCCTGCTGCATTTCGATTTTATATTTTTCCAAATCAATCTTCATAATTAAATCTGCATGCTGTTTATAAATTTATGCTACGCATGAATTTTTTCGGATATGCTGCCTTCATCAATTTTTTTATTTTCCTTTTGGGTATAAGAAAAATTTTTATCGATAATCTGATTTAAAGTGATAACTGATGCTGCAGATCTAAGACCATCTTCAGGAGTATTCATCACATAATCCAACAACCGGTTTACTGACGAGGTGGCTACATGCATTCTTGTATCTGAAGATGCATAATAAATAAATACGGTTCCATCTTTGTCTGCAATCCATCCGCTGGAAAAAACAACATTGGATACATCACCTATCCGCTCCTCGCCTTCAGGAGCCAAAAAATAACCGCCCGGCTTATGAATAATTTTGGTGATATCATTAAGATCGGTCATAAACATATAAAGAACATAACGCAGGCCAGCAGCTGTATTGCGTACACCATGTGCAAGATGCAACCAACCTTTCTCAGTTTTAATTGGGGCAGGACCTAAACCATTTTTTGCCTCAAATACGGTATGATATACTTTTTTATCAATTACAATTTCGTTCTCAATAACTGCATTTTCTATACTTACACTTAAGCCAAACCCAATGCCACCGCCCCTTCCTGCTTCTATAAAACTATCCTGGGGCCTGGTATAAAAAGCATATTTTCCTTCAACAAATTCCGGATGCAGAACCACATTACGTTGCTGCGGTGATGGAGATTTTAAATCGGCTAAGCGATGCCATGTTTTAAAATCATTTGTTCTTGCAATACCACATTGTGCAACTGCTGCAGACTGATCGCCTTCGTGTGCAGATGGATCGCGGCGCTCCGTACAAAACAATCCGTAAATCCAGCCATCTTCATGCTGAACTATACGCATGTCATAAATATTGGTATCCGGTATTTTTGTTTCAGGTATTGTTAACGGATGATCCCAAAAAACAAAACTATCAATACCGTTGTCGCTTTCCGCAACTGCAAAAAAAGATTTTCTATCCAACCCTTCAACACGGGCTACAAGAAGATATTTATTATTTAATTTAATTGCACCTGCATTTAAAACTGCATTTATGCCAAACCGCTCCATGAGGTATGGATTGGTTTCAGGATTTAAATCGTACTTCCAAAATAATGGTGTATGCTGTGCAGTGAGTATGGGGTATTGGTAACGATCGTAAATACCATTGCCTGATAATTCTTTTTTATTTTCCCTGTATATAACTTCTCTGTAAGCTTTTTCAAGTTCGTGCAATCTGCTCTTAAATTTTGTATTCATAACTTTTTTTAAAAAATGATCAGGAGCTATTGTATTTTAATTCTCTAATTTATCCCACCATGTTTTCTTTAAAATAAATATTATTACTGCCAATATTATTATTGTTATCAGCAATGGCAGTTTCATCCATAAAATAATATACATAGGAAGAATGGTTAAACATAACTGGGCTATTATACCCAATACAACGTTGAACATATCAAGCTTAAACCTTTTGTTGGGCAAAAATGCCGGATCGTCTGCTATTACTTTTTGGTGTATTGGTTTCCAGAAACCCCATGGTTTTACTGTGCTGTAAAATTTTTTTAACACTGCTTCATCTGTTGCAGGAGCTGTATAGGTTCCTATTAAACAACCTGCTATAGAGAGTGCAAAAAGAAGAGGAAAATAATATAGAAAGTCTGCGCCGTTTATCAATCGGGAAAAAACAAGTGCAGCAACAATACCCGTAAGCATTCCATAAAAAAAACCATTTGCATTAAAACGCCACCAATACCATTTAAGCATATTGGATGCAATATATCCACCGTACAATGCTGAAACTATCCACTGCAAAATGCTGTTTACATCTTTGGCAAAAAAACCGAGAGTAACACCAATAGCAACGATCACTACACCTACAACATAATTCATAGTGATGATCTTTTTAGTAGTTGCATCTGGGTTAATATATTTTAAATAGATATCGTTTACGATATAGGCCTGCGCTGCATTTACAGTACCTGAGAAGGTGCCCATAAATGCTCCCAATAAACCCGTAAGTACTAATCCTAAAATACCTGCGGGTAAAAAAGTATTGATTGCTGCAGGTAATATTCTTTCAAAGTCAGTACCGGTTGGCGAAGCGATGTTTAATTTATTGTAATATAAAAGTGCAAGCACTGTTAATCCAATAACCATTGTATAACGAATGGGCAATAAAACGATAGAAACAAAACCGGTCATTTTAGAAGCCTCTTTGGGAGATCGTGTTGACAGAACTTTTTGCATATCATAGTTTGGCGCCGGACCCGCAAGGCTTGCAAATACTCCTTTAAATAACATCATCATAAAAAATATTCCAAACAGCCCAAATCCATCCTCATTAATTTTTTTATTTGCATCTGCAACAATATTACTCCAGTCAAGATTGAGCCTCCATCCAAAGAAAGGATTTGCCCATCCATTGGGAACATTTAAAGTTTTACCATGCATATTAGAAATGGCAATAACAGCAATGGCAATACATCCCGCCGTCATGATAATATATTTTATAACATCGCCCATTACAATACTGCGCATGCCACCCAGAATAGAATAGAACATAGCAAAAAGCGTAAATACAATTCCATACATGTGAGCTACATATTGAGGAGCTATGTGAAAAGGAATGTATGGCTGCACTATATTCCATGGAACAAATATTTCGATGAACTTACCTAAGCCAACAAAACCATAAGCTAAAAAACCAAGACAACCAATAAGTGCAAAAGCAACAGTAATATTATGAGAAGCCCTAACTCCCTTGCCTTTTAATCCAAACCTTGTGGCAAGCCACTCTGCCCCTGTATCTGCATTCGACCTACGTAACCACTTAGCCAAAAACATCATATTAAAAACCTGATTAAAAACAGGCCAAAGCCACGGTATCCAGATACTTTTTAAACCGTATACAAAAGCAAGCGACACCATCCACATTGTACCGCTTATATCAAACATATCCGATGCATCACTTAACCCAAGCATGTACCAGGGAAGTTTTTTGCTTCCCATTAAATAACTTTCTTTATTCTGGCTTGCCTTTTTTCTGTAATACCAACCTAACATTACCATCATTACGAGGTATGCAGCTATCATTAAAATATCTATGAAATGTAGTCTCATTGGTATTTGCTGTATATTTTTTGTTTAGTTACTTCTTTTTGAAATAAAGTTTTATCCAGTTTATAAAATTTTTTAAAATCATTTTCAGAAACCTGCCCTTTATAAGGACAATAATATTCGTTTATGCCGGAAGGCATCATGCCTTCATTGCGCCACGTTAAAGCATAAGAAATTCTATGTGTATGAATACCCTTCCATAAAACATTTGTCCACCAGGTACTATCCGGCACTTCACGGTATCCAAACTCAGTAAGCGCAGGTATTTTATTATGTTGCTGCGCAATGTCTTCCAGGCATGTAAGCATTTTATCAATATCCTTTATAAATTGTTCATTTGCCTCCGCTCCTTGCTGCCGCTGATAAATATCAAAGCCAATAACATCTACCCATTCATCTCCCGGATATTTTAATAGATATTCTTCTTTACCGGAAAACCTGTCAGTATTAAAAGCATATAAAAAATTGTGCACTTTTTTTGTATCCCGTAGATAAGAAACTGTAAATTGATATAACTGCTTAAACTCCGCTGGCGAACAATGGTCTTTACCCCACCAATACCAATTGCCGTTTAGTTCATGAAACGGGCGAAAGATCACCGGAATAAATTCTCCATTTTTTCCTTTTAAGCTTTTTGCAAAGGATGCTATTTTATCAAGCCAGCTTTTATACAATTCATTTTTTTCTCCTCCGGGTAAAATAGATGCAACAGTTCCCGGGGCAGGATCCCATGCTGTTTTCCCGGTTAAAGGATTGTTTAAGTGCCAGCTTAAAGTAATAATGCCACCGCGGTCATAGATCGTTTTGATATAACTTTTCATCATATCAAATGGTACGGTATCAATATTTACTGAATGGTCAACTTCCAGCCTCCCCAGCTCCCATCCATATACTGCAGGGTAATCACCTGTAACTTCTTTTACATCACTTTTATCTGGAATATATTTCCATCCAACCCCGTAAGCAAGATCATCCTGATGTCCAAACATTATTCCTTTATTCAAAAGTCTTTGTAAACTATGATACAGATTTACAGTTTGCCTGGTGGCATTTTTATCGATGGGAAGATTCTCTTGACTGTAAAATGATTTAATCAATCGCCATGTACTTGTATCGCTGTCAAAAACACTGTTTAATCCCTGCTCCTCCATCGGTGGGTCACCCATATATTTATCTCCATCTTTCCAGAATATTTGTCCTTTTACAGGTCTTGCAGTTCCTCCGAATGCCCAAAAATTTAAGCCCCCTATTACACCATTTACTGCTTTACTTTTTTTTAATTCATCAAAAATTATCTGATAATATTTATCTCTTAATGTGGTTGCTGAATTTATATCAAATGAATTGTGATCTCTTGGTAAACCGAATTCTTCAATAACAAGTGGCTTTTGCAATTCTTCTGCAATGGTTTTATGCTTATCAATATATGCAATGGTTTTAGTTATCACAGAAGGGAAACCCTGTTCCAATGTTTCTTCTTTAAACCACCCCCAGTTTTTAGGCCAGATATGAATAGTGAGGTAATCAACATTTTTATCAGCATGTATTTGTTTATACAAGGATAAATTTTCTGTTCCCATCTCGCCTTCGGTGCCAAGAGTAAGCAAATGATTTTTATCTTTTGATTTGATAAATGCCGCAATAGAAGTTATCCAGTTTTTATAATTATCAATTGCGGCAGGACGCATGGGACGTGGCTCATTAGCTAATTCCCATGCCATTATTGCGGGATCGTTTTTATATTTTTTTCCGGAAATAGAATTGGTATGATTAATAATAATATCTACCTGTTTTTTATAATCCTGTATACATTGTGTACATGAATAAAACTTACTTACATAATCACGCATTTCATCCCAGGATAATTTGCGCCGAAGAATGGAATCGGGAATCAAGCCGTTCCAGTTAAGGTATTGAAGAAAGCCTCCACTCCACTCCCAGTTATTGCTAAGAAATAAAACGGCTTTCATATTTCTTTTACCCATCTCAGTTAATAATACATCTAATCCATCCAGTTCCTTTTCATCAAAAATCCCCTGTTGCGGTTGTAAAGCCGGCTTTACACGCTGCACTCCATTAATTGATCCACTGCCCTCTGCACCTGCCAATACCCGTAAATTGGTTACGCCGTTTGCCTTTAAAAAATCAAGTTCTTTTTGTAAACGTTTAATACCCTGTTTTTTATTTTTTCCCAATCCCAGGTATCCGCCATACCAATAATTAGCACCAATGTAGTAGTAAGGTTTATTTCCCAGGGAGAATCGATTACCATTACGATGTACAAACAAGCTCTGCGCTGCAACAGCATTTGCAAAAAGAAAGCAGATAAGAATATTTAACCCTATTATATTCTTCACATAAATTATTTATATGGGTTGATGAATTAAAATACTTTAAGGTATTTTCAACAGCTGTATAAAAAAACTGGTTCACTTCAAAGCGAAATGAACCAGTTTGAAAGAACAATGCTATATGAAGTTTTCTTCTGTAAGAGTTACTGCAACTCCTTACTAAATTTATTTATTATTATATCTAACTTAATAGATACCAAGATTATCTACATAAATGGTAAAATCACCGGAAGCAGAATAATTTTTGAGATATAAAAAACTTAAAGTAGTTGTAGAAGATATCTGGCTTAGCGGAATAGTAAAATCAGTCCATTGACCTTCAACAATAGTAATTGTTTTACCATCTACTTCATTAAATCCTACATTCACACTCTTGCCACTGCTTCCTGTACCTCCATAAATTGAAAACTTTAGAGAAGTATAACCAGCAAGAGAAATATTAGCACCGCCTAATTGTAATGGAACACCATATCCGCCACTCGTATAATCAATCCTTATCGATTTTGATCCGGATTTTACCGGAGAAGTATTATTTAGATCTTTTGTACCACCCCATCCACCACCGATCCAGCCATTCCATGCAGAAGTAATCGCATCATCATAAATTATTATCGGAGCAACAGTTGATCCATTAATTTGTAAGTCATTATTAGATTTTACTGTAAGAGTAGAATTCAATATTGAAAATGTTGGTTTACCGGTAAGCGTACCTATAGGTACTTTAACAACAATCTGCGTAGCTGTTTGGCTTACAAAAGAAGTAACAGCATTAGCAACTCCAACAAAAGCAATGCTTTTAACAATATCCAAATTAGTACCTGTAATGATTAGGTTTGCACCAATATCAATTGGATTAGGAGACATTGATGTTATTGAAGGTAAAACAACATCTAGATCAATTGTAGAAACAGTTTGAACACCTGAAGCAGCTTCAAGAGTTACTTTTCCTTTAGTTGTACTTGCAGGTACAGAAACAACTAATTGAGTTGCTGACTGGCTTACAAAAGTTGTTACGGGAGTTGAAACGCCGGAAAATATCACCTTCTTCACAAGATCAATATTAGTACCTGTAATAGTTACATTGGTTTGGTGCTTAACAGGATTAGGAGATAGCGAGATTACTATAGGTAGCGTAACCTTTAAGGTATCCTTAGTTTGTACTTCCAATGAATCTGTACCTAGATATTTAAGAACTAAAGGCCCTGTTTCTGCATCTACCGGTACGGTAACAACGATTTGATTAATTGTTTTTGAAACAAAAGTTTGAACAACTTTATTTTTTGCAAATGTTATTTGAGTTACCCAGTTAAGATAATTACCTGTTATAGTAATATTTTCTCCGGGACGTGCTTGGGCAGTTATGGAAGTAATTGTAGCAGTTACACCAATATTTAATTGTGTTTTTGATACAATATCTCCATCAGGTGTTTTTAATGTAACATACCCTTTTTCTGTAGTTGAAGGAACAATAATTAAAATAAGCGTAGATGTTTGCTGTTTAAAATTAGCCTTGTCAACTGAAGCACCGATTAATTGAATGGAGGTAACTTTATCCAGGTTTGTACCTATGAACCTCAAAGTATCACCAGGCCTGGCTCCTGTAGGCCCAAAACTTAATAATACTGTTTTAGATGATGACGTTACATCATTATTCTTTTTGCATGATAATACCAAAAATGATATTACGCATATAAATGCAAACAGCCGGGTAAAAGATATTTTAATCATTATCGTAGATTGTATATTTAAAATTTACTTAGAAATTTTCGGAACTATTCTGAAATTATCAAATGAAATGTCAGCATCTAAATCACCAGGGCCTTGTATAAGTAACATTGCCCAATATCCGTTCGGATTTACAATAGGCTTTACAGCGTAACTAGCAACTATTTCTTCGTATGGAATAACCACTGTTTGCCATTGCTTTTTTGTATCAAAAGGCGGGTTCCATAAATATGCATTGTTATCCTGCTGACTCGTACCTGCATTTATTCTTATCTGGCTTGCGTTGTAAGGTTTGTATGTATTTATTTCAAATTTTAAATTATAATCCTTTGGGCTAAGTATAGCGGCATCGGGAATGTTTTTACTATGATTGGGCATAGAGCCTGCATCCCCATCTGCAATTTCATTATAACCCCATGCGCCCAACATGGCTTTTACATGGATGTAGTTTCCGCTGATTTTTGGAGGATCGTTTGGACCGGGATTAGTTATAACCCAATTTGGATCGTGCCAGCCTTCGTATGGATCACTGTCAATAAAATGATTTCTCGGATCTCTAAACCAGAAATCAGATTTTGTTTCTCCAAAATTAGTTTTTACAGTTATCTGACCCGGCTGTGCACCTGCAGGCACTGTAAATTGAATTTCATTATCTTTTACAGAAACCAATTGAGCTATTGCCCCGCCAGTAAGAGTTACAGTTAATGGCTCATAAAAATAATTTCCTCTTATTGTAGCAACATCCCCGGCATTTACAAATTCGCAAACCATACTGCTAACAAGCGGCTTACTTATTTGTACCTGGAAATTATACAGCAAAGAATCTCCGTTAGCAAAAAATATCTTTAATTTATTGTTTACGGTTTTAGGAATGGGGTTAGGAACACTTACTAGTATTGTAGTGCTAGTGATATAAGTTGGCGTTAAAGAAGCGGTCTGGTCGTTAAACCATATTTGTGTTGCATCTTGTAAATTTTGTCCAATTATAGCTATAAGGCTTCCCTGATGAGCGCCAATTAACAAAGAATCGGAAGATAAGGGG
>DATCOF010000229.1:0-11809 GCA_036564845.1 Chitinophagaceae bacterium
CCTTACAACTAAACAATATTATGATGTCTTAACCTTTACTTTTCTTTGCCATCTTCACTTTTCTTTTTCCAGCCATCACCTTTATTCTTTTCTTTGCCGTCACCATGATTCATTTTCATTTTATCAAGCTTGGCTATTTGCTCTGCAGTTAAAAAACTTTTAAAGCTGTTTTGTCTATCCTTTTGTAAAGCCCCGAGCTGTGTTTTCTTCTGGTCTTGTGATAATGATTGGTTGTTACGGATTGCCATTGCTCTTGTTCTGAAAGATTCGCTTCCTGCTTTCATTTTCGCAAGCTGGTCATCAGTTAGTCCAAGCTCTGTTTTAATATGTTCCATTCTTCCACCCTGCATTTTCATGCCTCCCATTTTCATGCCTCCCATCTTCTCCATGCCCTTGTGCATTTGCTCCCTGCCCTTGCGCATTTGCTCCATGCCCTTGTGCATTTGCTCCCTGCCCTTGCGCATTTGCTCAAATTGAGTTTTTTGTTCCGGCGTAAGTATGGCAGAGATCTTGTTCTTTCTTTCCTGCATCAATGATTCACGCTGTGCCCTGAAGTCTTTAACCATCATGTTGTCGTTTTTGTTTAACGCCTGCATCCTGGTTTTAAAATCTTCATTGGTAGATTTCATTTGTTGTTTCTGGGCATCGGTTAAATTGAGCTTTTCCATTCCCATGCCTTTTCTGTCATGGCCGCGGTGAAAGCCCTGGCCTTCCTTATCCCATTTTTTTTGATCTGTGGTGTTATCCTGTGCAACGGCACTAAATGTAAATGCAGCAATGGCAAATAAACCGGCAATTATTTTTTTCATAAAATTATTTTTTATAAATTAACAATAGATAATAGATGGTTTATTAAACACATAGTTTAACCAATGCAAAAAAAAAATATTGTTAAGAAGATAAAATTCAAGAAGCTACTTACTACTCGCTACTCGCCACTTACTACTCGCTACTCACTACTCGCTACTCGCCACTTACTACTCGCCACTTACTACTTACTACTCGCTACTTACTACTCGCTACTCGCTACAGAATCCTTATTGGCCAGTTGGCCGCAGGCGGCATCGATATCTTTACCGCGGCTGATGCGTAACCTTACATTCACCCTGTGATTGGCGAGGTAGTCCATAAAT
Source organism: Chitinophagaceae bacterium (assembly GCA_036564845.1). Lineage (GTDB taxonomy): Bacteria > Bacteroidota > Bacteroidia > Chitinophagales > Chitinophagaceae > Ginsengibacter. The sequence goes on from DATCOF010000229.1 coordinate 1,134, forward strand.
TTTTGCGTGGCATCTTTATCAGGTTTTGTAAAGTCTGCTGCATCAATGGGATTGTATTCAATGATATTTACAAGATGCACAGGCACCTGTTTATAAACTTTTATAAGATCATCCGCATCCTGCATGGAGTCGTTAACACCTTTAAATAAAATGTATTCAAAAGTGATGTCGTTGCCCGTTTTCTGGTGGAAATAATTCAGGGCTTCAATTAATGCAGCGATGTTATTCGTTTCATTTATCGGCATTATTTCATTGCGTTTGGCATCTGTGGCCGCATGTAAAGACAGTGCCAGGTTGAATCTTACGCCGTCATCTCCCAGTTGCTTTATCATCTTTGCCACACCTGCAGTGGATACGGTTATTCTTTTTGCGCTCATTCCCAGGCCGTCGTTGGCCGTGATCCTTTCAATTGCTTTTAAAACATTCTTGTAATTAAGCAAAGGCTCACCCATACCCATAAACACGATGTTGCTTAATTTCTTTCCGTAAGTTTTTTCTGCCATCTGGTTAAGCAGTACCACCTCATCATATATCTCGTCAAAGTCAAGGTTTCTTTTTCTTTCCATATAACCCGTAGCACAAAACTTACAGCTCAGGCTGCAGCCTATCTGTGACGACACACATGCCGTTTGCCTGTTATCAGCGGGGATCAGCACACCTTCAGTAAGATGGTTGTCGTGCGTTTTAAACCTTGTTTTAATGGTGCCGTCACTGCTGTATTGTGCAACATCAAGCGTTATTGCCGGCAAAGAAAAAGTATCTGATAAAGTTTGGCGTAATTCTTTGCTTAGGTTGGTCATCTCATCAAAGCTGTGCGCATGTTTCTGCCACAGCCATTCCCATACCTGCTTTGTCCTGAACTTCTTTTCTCCCAGGGTTTCAAAATATTGCTGAAGTTCTTCAAGAGAGAGGGTTCTTATATTTTTGTTTGATGACTTATCCATTTCCGCAAAGGTACGCTTTGGAGGCTTTGTTACCCAATTAATAAGCTTAAGGTACTGTTAAGTGAAGTAAGATAATTTCGCGACATTTATGCCACGAAGGCACAAAGGCTCAAAGCAACACAAAGAAAATCTTAGTGAACCTTAGCGGCTTAGTGTCTTAGTGGCAAATTAAGAATTTATGAAACCAGTCTACATAATTGATGCAATAAGAACCCCTGTTGGCAAATACGGAGGAGCGCTAAGTTCTGTTCGCCCTGACGACCTGCTGGCGCATGTAATAAAAGAATTGTTGTTGAGAAATGCTCAGGTAGATATCAATGCTATTGAAGATGTAATTGCAGGCGATGCAAACCAGGCAGGCGAGGATAACAGGAATGTGGCAAGAATGGCGGCATTGCTTGCGGGCCTGCCTGTTACTGTTCCCGGCACTACCGTAAACCGTTTATGTGCCAGTGGCCTGCAGGCCATCATGGATGCATCACGGGCTATAATGTGTGGTGATGGCGAACTGTTTGTTGCAGCAGGAGTAGAGAGTATGACAAGAGCTCCCTTCGTTATGGCTAAGTCGGAAAGCCCTTTTAGCCGCAAGCAGGAAATGTATGATAGTACGCTTGGGTGGCGTTTCCCGAATACAAAATTATCAGCAATGTATTATCCATATTCCATGGGAGAGACAGGAGAAAATGTTGCAAAGAAATGGGGCATATCACGCCATGCACAGGATGAGTTTGCATTGGAAAGCCAGGAGAGATACTTTGCCGCACTGGATGCCGGCAAATGGAAAGACGAAATTGTTGCAGTTGAAATAGATACAAAAGAAGGTAAAATAATTTTCGACAGGGATGAACATCCACGTAAAACAAGTATGGAAAGATTGGCTTCATTAAAACCTGCTTTTGCAAAAGAAGGTACTGTAACCGCAGGAAATTCCTCCGGCATTAATGATGGTTCTGCGGACATGTTATTGGCAAGTGAAGCCGCAGTGAAAAAATATAATTTACAACCGATAGCAAAAGTGGTGAGCATGGCCGTTGCAGGAGTTGATCCTTCAGTGATGGGGATAGGCCCTGTGCCCGCAACGCTGAAAGCCTTGCGGCGTACAGGTTTAAAGGTTGCTGATCTTGATCTTATAGAATTGAATGAAGCATTCGCATCGCAGGCTATCGCATGCATCCATGATCTCAGTCTTGATCTTGAAAAGGTAAATGTAAATGGAGGCGCCATTGCAATTGGTCATCCCTTAGGTTGCAGCGGCGTTAGAATTTCAACAACATTATTGCATGAGATGAAAAGACGCAAAGCAAGATATGGTTTGGCAACGATGTGCGTAGGAGTAGGGCAAGGCGCAGCGATTATTTATGAAGGTATTGTCTGAACCATGATTTAGATGGATTATGGGATTAACATGATTATCCTTTGATCTTTTAAATCTCCCCAAATCCCGGTTCAGAAATTGCTTTAATCTTACAATCTTTTAATCAAAAAATCATAGTTCAGACAATCTTATACAACTCTTTTTTCACCAGCCTGTAATTGGTAAATACAGAAAGCAGCAGTAATAATATTCCAACAACCAAAACACTCCAATGTAAAAAATAAGAAAGGTCATTTCTTTCAACAAAAGAAATTTTTACAAAAGCATAATGCAATAAAGCTGTGATGACAACCGAAGCGATCACAACAAAAACATACACGGGTATCCAGGTTTTTGCAACTGCTTTGCTTAACCAGTTGGGCGAATAACCCAGTGTCAGCAATAGTTGCAGGTTCTCTTTGCTTTTGGCTATCATCAGTTGTAAATAAAAAGAGAACAGCATAAGTGCAAGAACGATCACAAGAATTCCGAACACACCTAAAGCGCTTACAATATTCTGCAGCACTTTTTTTATCCGTCCGAACTTTGTTTTGTCTTTATTGAGATGATAATTTTTATTCTCTAAGAATGATATCAGTTGCGGATCATTGGCATCTTTTGTCTTAATATAAATTCTTGAAGGATTTACTTTTGATACACCACCCAATGTTTGGTTGCTCCACTCCATAAAAGTTTTTGGGACAAGAATAGAATTTATCCTGTCACTCAATGCAACTATGTTTCCTTTAAAATTTTGAACGCCTGCAGCGCCATACACTTCTAAAATAATATTTACTGAAGAAACGGTTTTCGCTGAAAGCTGCGGCAGATCCTGGCTCGGGGCAAACACATTGTACAGTTCTAAAAAATCTGATGAAAAAATAATGGGTACAGTTTGTTGTCCCGGCTGCCATGTAAAAGTTGGCGGCACGGTATCAATAAAATTATTGTCAATGCTTTCTAAAAAAAGATCGGTGCTGAAAGGGACGATCGTTCCTGCACTTCCCTTTACGCGATACTGGTTGGATATTAAAGGCGCTGCATCCTGAACCGTAGGCTGGCTCTTTATTTCAGCGAGTTCATTGTCCTTGAAAGTATTATTCTTCCCCATGTTTTCGTTGGTGATGACTTTTGTGATGGAGATAAAATCAAAACCATTCTTGCGGGGATTATTTTCTTTTAATAAACTATTTATGTTGATGAACATTTGCATTGAGCTCAATAACAGAACAACACCAATGCCTAAACCAAAATAGCTGATCCATTTACTGATCTTATTTTTGTTTGTATTGAGTAAAGGCAAAATTGTCTGAACCATGATTTATAAGGTTGTCTGAACTGGGATTTATGTGATAAAAAAGATTAATGGGATTAACACTCTAATGAAAAATAGTAACCTTTTAAAAGTATTAATTTAAATTCCTATAATTCCCAAACATCCCATAAATCCCAGTTCAGATATTATAATTTTAAAATTCTTTCATCTTTAAAAAAATCCAGTTCTTTCAGGTCAGCAAATATCATCGAAGCATTTCGTTGTTTGCATTCGGCTTCTATCAATTCAAAAGCTTTGCGCCTGTTCACTTCGTCAAGATTACTGAATGGTTCATCAAGCAATAAAAAATCAAATGGCTGCATCAGCGAACGGATTATGGCAATACGCTGCTGCTCGCCATAGCTGCAGGTTTTAGCCTGCCTGTTTAATTTGTTGGCAATACCCAGGCGTTGCGCCATCTCATCAATTTTTTGTGAAGGATGATATGGATCAAGCTGTCTTTTTAATTCAATATTTTCTCTCACGCTTTGATCTGCGAACAACCTTAGATCCTGGAATACGATGCTTATATTTTTTTGGCGAAAGGTTGAGAACTTTTCTAAAGAGAAATTTTTGATGTTCTCTTTTTCATAAGAGATCGTTCCGTCATAATCTTTTCTTAAACCATAAATAAAATGTATCAGTGAAGTTTTACCGCTGCCGGACGGTGCCACGATGTGCACGTTCTCACCTTTAGTAAATGTTATGCTCTTACCCCAAATCTCTGAACCGTTGATCTGTTGCGTTTCAAAATAAGTAGGCACAATTTCCTGCAGAAGTATTTGCATGATGAATTAATTACTTCCTTGTTTTATGAAGTGATTTCTTTGGTGCAATAACTGAATCTGTTTTTAAATTTGGTAAACTGTCAGTTCTCCATTCTGTTCTTTGCCTCTTCTTTTTTTCTATCATTACTTTGGCATTGTCATCAATATATTTATTAAGCTGTAGCAGGCTGTTAGTGCTTTTATCAACGAAGTTTAGTTCTGCATTGGTTACAATACCGCCATCTTTATATTCCCCACCGGAAACATATATATTATTCCACATGCTTATGTTTCTGTTGTAATAAAATTGATCAGTACTGTCTTTTGAAAACTCCGGTTGCAAAGCTTTTAATATCAATTGAAGATCAACAAATGCTCCCACAGGATGATCATTTATTTTAGAAAGAAAGTCAGGAGTAGAAGTGGTTCCTGAAAAATATTTATTTACTGCATCCTGCGAATTGCTGATCGCATAATATTTATCATCACTTTTTGAGAAAGTATTTTTTGGCCCCATATCCTTTCCCATCGTTTTGCCGATATTAAGTATTTTATTAAAAGCCTCTTTATCATTTATAGCAACAGCAAATAAAAATGTAGCGTTTGGTTTGTGGTGATAATTGGTCATTGAATCATTCAATCCTTTTACATTAAAAGTATCATTGGCCATAGATATATCACTCATCGAAAATACGATATCCCCTTTGGTTGCTTTCACAACATCATCCAGCGATACACCTTGTTGCGCCATAAAAAGATTTATGAAACCATCAAGCCCTGTAAGTTTTATTATTTCAAGCATGCTGGCGGGAGTAAAATGAAAAGAGAAAACCGCTGCAGGATTTTGAGGAAGTCTTTTAACCATGTCCGCATTCATATTTCCTTCAGCATTTTTTAAAATGTCAGAAAGTTCTTTGCCGAAATATTGTTTATGGATCGCTGTGATTTTTCCATCCTGGAAATTAGCAGTGGTTGTTGAAATATTATCAACAAGAAATTTATCAAGTTTTATCATTCCCATCATTCCTTTCATCGCACCTATTGAGCCTTTGGTGAGTTCATTAACATTCAGCCAGAAATGTACATCGCCTTCTTCTGCGGATAACTTTGCAAACCTTTCATTATCATAAAGGCTGTTATCACTGCTTAATGAAAAAATATTTTTACATGCAGTTACAAGGTTTTCAGGATTTGCCAAGGGTACGGTCTGGACTGTAGAATCATGCATCATTTCTCTTTCGTAATCTCTAAAATGATTAGTGCCGGCAACAAAAACAAATCTTTCATTATTCCATCCGATCACCGCTCCATGAGCGGTAAAAATATTTAGATCTCCATCTTTACTTATCACAGCATTTGGATGCATGCTCTTAAGAAAATCTGAAAACACTTTACTGTCTTTTAAATTTCCTTCAATAAAAACATGCCCGCTATCCGCAGGTTGTACTAAAAAAAATACAATGTCAGAATTCAGGTCGATACCGGTTTTGGCAGGATCACCCATAAATGTTTTTGATGTTGCAGAAATGGAACTGTCAGCCATTAATTTATTATACCAATACGTTTTTTTTATTTCATCCCAGCTTAGTTTGGATAGTACCGACTTTGTGTTTATGTCAACAATTACGGAAGCTTCTTTGGGTATCAGTTTTCCCAAATTACTTTTTTTGCCACAAGAGATTATGAGGATTGAAAACAATCCAATCAGCGGGATTAATTTGATATATTTCATAAAAGGTTTTTTATTAATTGTGAAAGATGCGGAAAGTAACCCATAATTATTTTGTAAAATAATTTTGCAGTTCCATTAGCGCAATAGTTTGTTGTTCGTTTTTAGCAAGATCTTTTACAACGCAATTTTGCTCCTGCATTTCTTTGCTACCGATGATAATTGCATATTGAATATTTTTTTTAGCAGCATACTTAAATTGTTTATCCATTTTAGCAGCCTCATGAAAAAGCTCACAGCTTATCCCGTTACTTCTTAACTGCTGCATTTGTGCAAAGGCAAATTTACCTTCTTCCGTTCCCATATTAAAGAACAAAGCTGTTGCGCCTTTTTGCATTTTTTCAGGAAAGAGTTTTAATTCTTCCATCACATCATATATCCTGTCAACACCAAAGCTAATGCCCACTCCGGGAATATTGGGTACGCCAAATAAACCTGTAAGATCATCATACCTGCCGCCGCCGCCAATACTTCCCATCTCTACATTCTTTGCTTTTACTTCGTAGATAACGCCGGTGTAATAATTAAGCCCTCTCGCCAAAGTGAGATCGATGGTGAGTTGTGAAGTGCCTTTCGTTAATGAGTAGTCTAAAATAAATTCCAGTTCTTCAATTCCTTTTCTTCCTTCTTCAATATTTGCAAATAATGTTTTAATGCTCTCAAGTTTTTCTTCGTTACTTCCTTTGATGCGTAAATAATCTTCAATGATATTTATTTGCCGCGGGCCTAAACCGTTCTTCTCTAATTCTTCTTTTACTTTCGTTATCCCTATTTTATCAAGTTTGTCAATGGCAATCGTGATGCTCATCATTTTTTCGGGGCCGCCACAAAGTGATGCAAGAGCGGTTAAAATTTTGCGGCTGTTTATTTTTAGTTCTATTTCAATTCCTAATCTTTTAAAAACGTCAAGATAAATAGCTGCCAGTTCTGCATCATTTATTAAAGAATAGCTCCCCACCACATCTGCATCACATTGGTAAAATTCACGGTATCTTCCTTTTTGTGGCCTGTCTGCACGCCACACCGGCTGCATTTGGTAGCGTTTAAAAGGCATAGTGAGTTGCCCATAATTCATGGCAACATATCTTGCAAACGGAATGGTAAGGTCATAGCGCAACGCTCTTTCGGTAAGTGTTTTTACATTTTTTCCTTCTAATATTTTTTCAAGATCTTCTTTTGCCTGCTGATGTTTAGCAGGGTTTTCCAAACCATTGTTCAGTATCTTAAAAATTAATTTATCTCCTTCATCACCATATTTTCCTGTAAGGGTTTCCAGGTTTTCCATTGCCGGCGTTTCCAGCGGTTCAAAGCCATACAATTCAAAAACGGTTTTTATGGTATCGAAAATATACTCCCGTTTGCGCATGGTTTGTGCCGCAAAATCTCTTGTGCCCTGTGGTAAATTTGGTTTCATATTTTTGCAGGAAAAAGAAGCTGTTTAATTTTTCGATCAGGGACAAAGATAAATGACTGTATGTAAGTTGAATGGTAATTTTAGATAAAGATTTGCGGTAAGGATTATGGAATTTATTTATCTTCCCATCTTCATATAAAATAATAAATTATGAGCCTGGAAGAATTTGAAGACAACATTGATCCAAAAACCAAAAGGAATATTTTACGGAGGAGTATAATGGACCTTGGAATGGGATTTATATACATTGGTGTTGGATTTATGATTTTATTTGCAAAAAAAATTGGTCTTAATAATGATTTTGTTGAAAGCACACCGGGTAAAATTTTTGCAGCACTTATAATGTTGTATGGTTTGTGGAGAATTTACAGGGGAATAAAAAAAGATTACTTAAGAGAAAGATGAAAAAAATATTTACAAAATATACTTTGCCGATATGCATCCTGATGTATTTAGTAAGTAGCTGCAATGGCCCTAATAAGCGCACTGATACTGATACGCCAAACAGCGGCATGATCCACATAAGTGTTGATGAATCTTTTAAACCTGTTATAGATTCGCAGATACAGGTTTTTGAAGCGCTGCATACCGGCACAAAAATTATTGCCGAATATAAACCCGAAGCCGAATGTTTTAAAGACCTTATTAAAGACAGTACCAGGATGATAATTGTTACCCGTGGCTTAACTGATGAAGAAGTAAAATTTTATAAAGACTCAATAAAGTATAGGCCCACATGGGATAAGATTGCTAATGATGCCGTAACACTAATTGTAAATAATAAATCAAAAGATACCGTTCTCACACTGGAAAAGATCAGGGGTATTTTAGATGGAACTACAGGCGATAAAGAAATTGCAGTATTTGATGGATTAAGCGCTACCAGCACTGTTCGCTATGCTGTTGATTCTATTTTAAAAGGAAAACCTTTCGATCCTAAAAAAGTATTTGCTGTTAAAAGCAGCCCGGAGGTGATCAATTATGTCTCAACACATGATGATGTAATTGGCTTTGTTGGGGTAAGTTGGATCGGGAATAAAGAAGATACATCACAGCTTAGTTTTTTGAAGAAAGTAAAGATCGCGGCGGTTGAGTGTGCAGCCTGCGATGGTAAACCATTTGTAAAACCTTACCAGGCAAACATAATGCTTAAGCGATACCCGTTGGTACGTGGTTTGTATTATATCCTCAAAGAAAATTATGACGGACTTGGTGGGGCCTTTGCAAACTTTTTAATTTATGAGAGAGGTCAATTAATTTTTCGCCGGGCTTATCTTGGCCCTGCGAAAATGAATTTTAGTATCAGGTCAGCAACAACAAATTAATAAAATAAAAATCAACACATAAAAATCAACACATAAAATGCGAAAGATAAAAACCACCAGCTTGTTAATCACCCTTCTTTTTACAGGTAATATATTATTTGCTCAAACGATTGACGAAGGAAAACGTTTTCTGTATTACGAACGATACAACAGCGCTAAAGATGTATTTAGTAAATTGGTAAATGCAAATCCCAATAACATTGATGCTGTGTATTGGCTGGGACAAACTTACCTGGGGCAGGATGATAGTGTGTCTGCAAAAGCATTGTATCAAAAAACTTTAACTGCAAATCCTAATGCTCCATTGATGTTGGTGGGAATGGGAGAAGCTGAATTGATGGATCACCAGCTTACTGATGCCCGCAATCGTTTTGAAACTGCAATCAGTCTTACAAAAGCAAAAGATTATAATGTGATAAATGCAATTGCCCGTGCTAACGTTGATGCAAAACCAGGTGATGCAGCGTATGCGATTGAAAAAATGAAATTAATTCCTGAAAATAAAAGAACGGCTGAAATGTGGACCATACTTGGTGATGCCTACCGTAAAATGATCGATGGTGCAAATGCACAGTTATCTTATCAAGCCGCGCTGGCAGTAGATCCTAACTATGCAAGAGCCAGCTTTATGATCGGCAGGATATATCAAACACAGGGATTTTCACAGGAACAATATTATATGAAATATTATAACGAAGCAATATCAAAAGATCCAAAATTTCCTCTCGTATACTATTGGCTTTACGATTATTATTATCAGCGTGACGTAAATAAATCACGTGAATTCCTGGATCAATTTATTGCTGTTGCAGACGCTGATTCAAAGAACTGTTATTACCAGGCATCTATACTGTATGCAGCAAAACAGTATCAACAGGTAATTAATAAATCTAATGAATGTATTACTGCCGGAGGGCAAAATGCATATTTGAAATTATATGGATTAAAAGCATTTGCTTATGAAAAATTAGGAGACTCTGCAAATGCTAAAACATTCTTTGAAACATATTTTCAAAAACAAAAACCTGAAAATCTTTTGTCAGGTGACTATGCAACTTATGGAAGAGTACTGTTGAAATTTCCCGGCAATGAAGCCACTGCAGCTACTTACATTGAAAAGGCAATTGCACTGGATACATTGGAATCAAATAAAATTGAGTACATAACTTCTGTTGCGAATAATTATTTAGGAGCAAAAAATTATAATGAAGCAGCGAAATGGTATGCAAGACTTTTTGCTATAAAAAAAGACGTCACTAAAACTGATCTTTATAATGCCGGCATAAATTATTACAGGGGCGCAAATTATAAAACAGCCGATTCTGTGTTTGGTTTATATAAAGAAAAATATCCGGATGATGTATTGGGATATTATTATGCAGCAATCGCAAAAGCTAATATGGATTCTTCAAGCGCCTTGGGCCTTGCTTTACCTGATTATCAAAAATTAATTGAAGTAGCGGCTACATTGCCGGACACTGTAAGAGGTAAACAATTACAGATCACAGGATATAAGTACATGGTAAATTACAATTACAATGTAAAAAAAGATAAAGCAGCAACACTTGAAGTAATTGATAAAATACTTGCTTTGGATCCAAATGAGGAAACGGCAAAATCAAATAAAGAAGCACTATCTAAACCTGTAAAAGTAAAAGTGGAGGATAATAAAACAAAGGTAAAAACTGATACTTCCAAAGAAAAGATAACGCCGACAAAAACAAAGGTCAAGGGAAAGGAATAAATTTAAATGATAAAAGAGCCCCGGGAATTAATTCCGGGGTTTTTTATATCCGGGAGCCGTGAAGTTTGTTACAAAAATTTTTTT
>DATCOF010000230.1:0-39891 GCA_036564845.1 Chitinophagaceae bacterium
GGCATTAAATTTCCTAACATTAAAAACTCGGCACCCTGGTAACTATCCGGAACTTTGGGATTAAAGTCTGCTAGCACATTCAGATCTGTGATCAGTGTATCTCTTGTGTTCATATCCATATGATACTTTCCACTCCAGAAAAAAGATTTCTTGCCCGGAACTATTTCCACACCGTCTAATTGTACGTTACGGCTTTTTAATTCATTCATTTCTTCCAGTGGAAAATCTTCGCCTACAATTGAAATTTGTTGAACAGGAGTAACAAGATGACTGGCAGCGTAAGCAACATAAGTAGCTGAACCACCTACGATCTTATCAATTTTACCAAAGGGAGTTTCAATAGCATCAAACGCCATAGTACCAAGTGCAATAACAGACATAAATATTTTTTAAACGGATTAATTTCTCATATAAAAACTTTGCAAATGTAGCTGATTAACTTGTTTTTGCTAAGGAGCAATACAATTATAAATTTTATCTCAACTTTGCAGTATGTTATTACAATTACATCCCGACAATCCACAACCAAGATTGCTTAAGCAAATTGCTGAGTGTTTAAAAGATGGTGGTGTAATTATTTATCCTACAGATACAATTTATGGTTTGGGATGTGAAATTCATCACCAAAAGGCGGTAGAAATAATTTGTAAAATAAAAAATACTGATCCGCAAAAAGCGCAGCTTTCTTTTATATGCCGCGATCTCAGCCATCTCAGCGATTACACAAAAAGCATTGACACTCCTTTATACCGGATGCTTAAAACATATTTGCCCGGGCCATACACTTTTATTTTGCCCGCAAGTAAACAGGTTCCTAAAATTTTAAAAAGTAAAAAAGAAACGATTGGCCTGCGTGTTCCTGATAATATTATTTGCCAACAGATTTTAGAAACGCTTGAGAATCCAATTTTAAGTGCATCATTACCCGGTGATATGGTGGAAGAATACACCGACCCTGAAATAATTTTTGAAAAATTCGGCGACAAAGTTGATTTTGTAATTGACGGCGGGCCAGGAGGCATGAACCCTTCTACCATCATTGATTGCACAACTGGCGATTGGCAGGTAATTCGGCAAGGGCTTGGAGAGTGGGCTGCATAATTTGTATTTCTTCCGCAATATCATCATCAATTTTAGAAATTTTAGCAGCAAGAATATTAAAACTCATTCTGTGATATTTGCATAGCCCATGTTTCTCAATAGCAGTGCGGTGTTCGCGGGTTCCATAACCTTTATTGTTTTCCCATGCATACATTTTAAATCTCTTATGAAGTTTTTGCATGTATTCGTCCCTGTAAGTTTTTGCTAACACACTTGCCGCCGCAATAGAAGCATATATTCCATCGCCCCGGATAACGCAACGATGAGGATAGTCTTTATATTTTTTAAAACGATTGCCATCAATCAGCAAAAACTCAGGCTTATATTTTAATTTATTAAGAGAGAGATGCATCGCTTTAAAAGATGCCTGTAAAATATTTATCCTGTCGATCTCATCATTATCAACTTTTGCAACCGAATAAGAAATACATTCCTTTTCAATAATGGGGCGAAGCATTTCTCTTTCTTCTTTTTTCATTTGCTTTGAATCGTTTAATGCAGGATGATAAAAATCTTTTGGCAAAATAACAGCCGCAGCAAACACAGGACCAGCAAAGCATCCACGTCCTGCTTCATCTAACCCGGCCTCGCAAAATTTATTATGAAAAAAAGGAAGTAGCAATAAGGAATTTTTATCAAAACTAATTCTCTAAAAATATTTTACTTAAATAATTATCAACATAAAATTAAATGGGCTTATACAAATAACTTTGCGCCATGCAAAATCCTTTGGATAGATCTTCTTCAAAACCTGTTGCAATTTGGTTATTGATCGGTGTTGGAATGATAATGATACAGGTGATGCTGGGAGGAATTACAAGACTTACCGAATCAGGTTTATCAATCACTGAATGGAAACCAATTACCGGTTCTCTTCCTCCATTAAATACGGTTGAATGGCAGGCTGAATTTGATAAGTATAAAAACACTGATCAGTTCAGGTATATCCATGCTGACTTTACTTTAAGCGATTTTAAATTCATCTTTTTTTGGGAATGGTTCCACCGCTTTTGGGCGAGGCTTTTGGGAGTTGTGTTCCTGGTTGGCTTTGTATATTTTCTTGTAAGAAAAAAATTTAAACAGGAGATGATCATTCCTATGATCATACTTTTTTTATTAGGTGCGATGCAAGGGCTTATAGGATGGATAATGGTAAAGAGCGGTTTGGTACCCGAAAAAATGTTTGTTGGCCATATACAATTGGCTACGCATTTTATTGCCGCTCTTGTTTTACTCTGTTATACATTTGGGTTTGCTTTAAGTTTATTAATTCCAAAAAATAAACTGGTAATAAATCCATCCTTAAAAAAAATTACCATAATTATTATTTGTGTTCTTGTGATTCAACTTATTTACGGAGCATTCATGAGCGGCTTGAAAGCCGCTACTGTTGCGCCAACATGGCCCGATATAAATGGAATGATGATCCCGGACCAGCTAAATAATTTATCTCCCTGGTGGAAAAATCTTGTTGAAAATAAAATTACCATCCAGCTAATACACAGAAGCCTGGCTTATATTCTTACGCTCTTGGTTTTTATCTGGACGCTGAAAGCACGAAAAGTTAATGGCAATTTTCTTTTAAATAAAACCAAATGGCTTCCATTGGTTTTTATTTTGCTACAGGTTGTGCTTGGTATCCTCACTGTAATAAGATCACCGTTTGGCAATAGTCTTGTATGGTTTGGCCTTGCACATCAATTTACTGCTATGCTATTTTTGATCACAATGATGTGGATGATTTTTTTAGTTCGAAGTCACATAAAATTAAACACAGTCTGAAAATTATTTCAATGAAAATTATTCCACTTAGTGAAGGCGCTTTTACTGTTGATAAAACAAAGCAGTTTATTCCATTCGATCTACAAAAAGATAAATTGCAGGAAAGAAATGTTGGAAGTTTATTGGTGGAAATTCAACCCTTTGTTATAGTTACATCAAAAGATGTTTTGTTGTTAGATACCGGTTTGGGGTTTACAAATACAAACGGAGTTTTACAAATACATCAAAATTTATTGAACAATGGTATCGGCCCTTTAGAGGTGACAAAAGTTTTGCTTACGCATTTGCATAAAGATCATTCGGGAGGGATTAGCCAACAAAAAAATGGAGAAAGAGTTTTAAGTTTTGCCAATGCTACTTATTATATAAACAAACAGGAATTTGATTTTGCTTTTGAAAATGCAAAGTCTTCTTACATGATCGAAGATTTTGAATTGCTCAAAAATTCAAATCAGGTAAAATTTATTGAAGGCAATGGAGTGATAGATGGTTATATTAAATATGAAGTTACCGGAGCCCACAGCCCATATCACCAGGCATTTTGGATAGAGGATAATAATGAAACAGTATTTTTTGGTGGCGACGTTGCCCCTCAGTTGCAACAAATAAAAAATAAATTTATCGCTAAATATGATTATGATGGCAAGAGATCTATGGAACTAAGGCAACTATGGAAAGAGCAGGGAGAACGTGAAAAGTGGATGTTTTTATTTTATCACGACATCAAAACACCTGTATTAAAACTATAAGAAATAAAAAAGGCCTGCCCTAAAAAGGGCCGGCCGTTGCTAACCTATGAAAAACACCTAGCAACAAAAATAGGAGAAATTTTATATAATACAAGCATTACTAAATATTTCTAGGAAAAAAAATAGAAAAATAACTACAAGAAGACTTTTGGAATGTTTTTTATTGTGTGGGTTTATCCTTAAGATGACGCATTAAAACGCCTCTAAATTCCCTTTCTGAGTTGAAAAGAATAGTGGTTTTGGGCTGTCCAATTACTTTTATAAATTCTGCCCTGTATTTTTTCTTAACGTTTAAAACCTTTTCTTCATTATCAATAGCGTCTCCACCATTTCTACTATCCCTATAGGCCTGCCTTATTTCAGTTTCATATCTATTGTAAACAGGCCAGAATTTTTGGGCTTCATCCGAGGTAAGTTCTATTTTCTGTGTTATAAAAGCAATTTTAAGTGCCTGTATTTTTTCACTGCGTTTATCTTTGTCATCCTGGGCTTTTACCAATGAAAAGCTGGCTGTTATCAACACTAGGAAAAGTACAAATTTTTTCATTTTAAATCCCTCCATTTAATTTTGAGAACCCTTCTTCGTATTACCCAAATAAGTGTCTAAAGTTTTGTCATCAAGCAGGTAATCCTGTGTTGTTGGAAGTGCGTTTTCATCCACACTTGTAGCCAATGCTTCATTGTCAACATCATAGCCTGACCTTTCAAGATATTTAATTACATCATCATTTGGCAAGGTTTCAATAGCTGCAGTTATCTGTTGTTCATTTTTATATTGAGACGCAGTTTGAAGAGCTAATGAAATTGATGATTCATCAGGATTGCTAACTACTGATTTTTGTGACGAATTAAAAACCATTAACGAACTTAAACCTATAACCCCTGTTACTACAGCCGCTGCAGCATATTTCCATATTGAATCTCTTTTCTTAAATTGAATAATTTTTGCTTCTGGTTTGGGATTTACTTTATTAAGAATTGAATCTTCAAGATTTGCGAAATAACCTGCCGGAACCTGGAAAACATTTTCATTTTGGATGGAATACAACATCGGCGACAATGTTCTTAGTTCCTGTTCCGGGGTTTCGTTCAGCGACCTGATTTTTTTTAATATCGTTGAACTTAAATTTTCAAAATATCCTTCAGGAACAGTTAATCTATCTTTTGGGGATTCAGAAAAACCGGTGCCAATGTTTTTAAAGACGTTAATTGAAAGCATATCAAAATATCCTTCAGGAACAGAAAAAATATTCTTTTTCTCTATCCCTGCCAGCAAGGAACTGATATTAGCCAGTTCATCAGATATTTCTTTTGAGAGTTTCATTTGTAAATAGACATCAATAATGCCCGATAGTTTAACCGGTTTAGCCATTTAATATAAATTCTTCAATTTTTTTTGCAGCATGATGGTAGCTTGCTTTTAATGCGCCCTCGCTGGTATCCAATACCCTGCTCATTTCTTCGTAAGGCATCTCATCATAATATCTTAAATTAAAAACAATTCTTTGCTTTTCAGGTAATTGCTGAATACCCAGCTGAAGTTTCCATTCCAAACGATTTGCATCAAAATTTGTATCGGCTTTAAGCTTATTCTCTAACCCGTTTTCTACATCGCTCAGCGATACCGAATTTCTTTTTTTCTGCTGTTCTAAAAAAGTAAGGCATTCATTGGTAGCTATGCGGTAAAGCCAGGTGTATAGCTGACTGTCTTCTCTAAAATTTTGCAACCCTTTCCAAACTTTAATGAACATGTTTTGCAGAACATCATTAGCATCATCATGATCTACCACCATTCTTCTAATATGCCAATATAATTTTTCCTGGTATTTTTTTAAGATAGAAGTAAAAGCCGATTCTTTTGTATCCGCATTTTTAAACTTGTATAATAGCTCTATATCTTCCGGTTGAACAGCCATAAATGATTATTATCAGGGGTAAAAATAAGTTTAATGCTGTATAATTATTAATACAAATTGCTAATATTCTCTTACGATAAAGTAGTTGTAAAGAAAATGGATATCAAAAATTTTGCAAGTTTACTTTTTAGCCATCACTCTTTCTGCAGCAGCAACAATATCAGGCGTATCCAATCCATATTTCTTAAGAAGCTCAAGCGGCTTTCCACTTTCTCCAAAAGTATCTTTAGTACCTACATATTCAATTGGTATAGGAAAATTTTTAGCGGCAACCTGTGCAATGCTGTCTCCAAGTCCACCGATGATATTATGTTCTTCTGCAGTTACTGCGCACTTTGTTTTTGTAATGGATTTGATAATGGCATCCACATCCAAAGGCTTTATTGTATGGATGTTGATGATCTCTACACTTATTCCTTTTTCTTCTAAAATTTTTCCGGCTTCTATTGCTTTCCATACTAAATGGCCACAGGCAAAGATACTCACATCAGTCCCTTCGCTTAATACCTGCGCTTTGCCAATAATAAAATCTTCCTGCTTTGTAAAATTGGGCCATTTAGGGCGTCCAAATCTTAAGTACACAGGACCTTTATAATCTGCTATCGCAATTGTAGCTGCTTTTGTTTGATTAAAATCACAGGGAACGATCACTGTCATGCCGGGTAACATTTTCATCAAGCCAATGTCTTCCAATATCTGGTGTGTAGCGCCGTCTTCACCCAACGTTAAGCCTGCATGAGAAGCACATATCTTCACATTCTTATTACTGTATGCCACTGATTGACGGATCTGGTCGTAAACACGACCTGTAGAAAAGTTGGCAAAGGTTGTTGTATAAGGTATCTTTCCTCCAATAGTTAGGCCTGCTGCAATTCCCATCATATTTGCTTCAGCAATACCACACTGAAAAAATCTTTCAGGAAAATCTTTTATAAATGGTTTTAGTTTTAATGAGCCTGCAAGATCTGCTGTGAGCACTACAACATTTTCATGGCTTTTACCAAGCTCGTGAATGCCTTCACCAAAACCTTCCCTGGTTTCTTTTTCATTTTGGGGCTGAATATCTTTTAGCATTACAATTTATTTATTCTGCAATACTAAAGCTTAGCACTTAAAAATAAAAAGTTTTATTTCGAGATCTCTGAAATAGTATAAAATTTCAGGTTTAGTGATTTTGCTCTAAGTATTATCTCCGTTAACTTCCAAAGAGGTATTTGCATTTGTGTATCATGTCTTTCAACATTGTGCACAAGCAATACAGCACAGCGATTTGTTTGCTGGGCAAGGTAGAGCAGGCCTTCTATTTTGTTTAGGCTCCGGTTACTGGATTCATCTATTCCTAATCCAAAAAGTAATTTATTATCTTTTAAAGGCGCCAGGCTTCTTGACAGGTCCTTTGTGCCGTTTAAAGCTCTCACACTTTTAAAGTATTTTAAAAGTAATTTATCAAGACGATCATTGTGCCTTCCATAAGGATATGCAAATGTTGTTGGGTAGAAGCCGTTATTATTCATCAGGCGTAATCCATGAATTATTTCTTCCTTCACCAATCTATCAACACTGGTACTATCAACACATTTTAAAAAATCTACATGATTGGTTGAATGAAAAGCAATTTCATGCCCATGAACTCTTATAGCCTTAAGTTTGGTTTTTTGAGCATCACTAAGTTTATTGTAATTGGAAATATAAAAGGTAGCCTTTACACCCAATGAATCAAACAGATCAAGATTGGGATACCAATTGTCAATATAATTATCGTCGAAAGTTAGTGCTACTCCCCCTCTCGTATTTCCATCAGAGGTTGTGATATCAGTTTTATTACAGGATTGATTGACAAAAAATAATACGGACAGAAGGGCCAGAAATGTGATCCTCTTAAAAATAAAAATCATTTTACTAAGCTGTTTTAATTTCGATAAATTTAGGGGGGACAAAAATTAGAATTGGAGCTTTTCGAAGGATATGATGCAATATAAAAAAAATCTGCTAATTCATCTGAAAATTTGGATTATTATGCATCGTTTCATCTTCTTTTAATTTTAGCTCCCACTTCCATGCTGTAGACATCATATCTTCCAACGAATATTTAATATCCCACCCCAATTTTTCTTTTGCCAATTTATTATCAGCATATACTGCAACAACATCACCCTGGCGCCTTGGGCCAATTACATAATTTAATTTTACACCACTAACTTTTTCGAATGCTTTTATTGCTTCCAAAACGGTTACACCATTGCCTGTACCTAAATTAAAAACTTCGCACCTGCTTTTGTTTTTATGATCTATAAGATATTGAAGCGCCAGCGTATGCGCATGGGCAATATCGCATACATGTATATAATCACGTACGCATGAGCCATCCCTTGTAGGATAATCATCGCCATACACTTTCATTTGCGGCAATTTGCCAATGGCTGTTTGTGTAATGCCAGGCACAAGATTTTCGGGTTTACCCACTGGCATTTCGCCAATAAGCGCTGATGGGTGAGCGCCAACAGGATTGAAATATCTTAATAAAATACTTTGCGCAAATATTGTTTTCGTGGTCTCGCTTACAATTTGCTCGCCCATTTGTTTTGTATAACCATAAGGAGACTCGGCAGGTTTGGGTGGCGTACTTTCTGTTACCGGAATTTCATCAGGGTTGCCATACACTGTGCATGAAGAAGAAAAAATAAAATAAGGAACCTGGAATTCCTTTACGCATTTTAAAATATTTATCAGGGACATTAAGTTGTTCTCAAAATAAAGTAAAGGTTCGTGTACAGATTCGCCAACAGATTTGAAGGCCGCAAAATGAATGACGCCTACGATGTTAGGATTCTCCTGGAACACAGCATGTGTTTCATCAAAACTGCACAGATCTACTTTATAATTCTTAACTTTTTTACCGGTTATTTTCTCTATTCCTTCTAATAATACCGGTGTTGATCTTGAATTATTATCAACACAAATTGGCTCAAATCCATTTTCTATAAGATCAACAATTGTGTGAGCGCCTATGTAACCACAACCTCCGGTAACTAATATCTTCTTCATTATGCAAAGAAAGAAAAAAATACTTATACTCTAATATGAAGAAATAATAAATAGGGAAATTATTATGAATGAAAGACGATAAAATAAATTAAAGCGGCAAGGCCGGCACTTACTGGTATTGTTAATACCCAGGCCCATAGCAGGTTTACAGTAATACCCCAGCGTACAGCTGAGAGTCTTTTGGTGGCTCCTACTCCGATAATAGCACCTGCAATAGTATGTGTAGTACTTACAGGAATTTTTAAAGCTTCAGAAATAAATAATGTCATTGCGCCCCCGGTTTCTGCAGCCACGCCTTCAAATGGCGTTACTTTGGTAATACGGGTTCCCATGGTTTTTATAATTTTCCATCCGCCAGTAAGTGTACCCAATGCAATTGCTGTATAGCAAGCCAGCGGAACCCAAAACACCATGTGGTTTAAACTGTATTTTGCAGGATCGAAAGCAATTAAAGCAGCCATGATTATTCCCATAACTTTTTGCGCATCATTACCACCATGTCCAATACTAAATACCGCAGACGATAAAAGCTGCAGATGTTTAAACCAGTGATTTGCTCTTGCTGTATTAAGTTTATTTAAATAAAAAGTAAAAATGGCCATAGCCATAAGAATAACACACATTAATATCCACTTAAAATTATTTGTGTAAAATACAACCTGCCAGAAGTAAGTAGTATAGTGCGTTTTTAAAGCAAGCACTTGCTTATCAAGTTCAAGAATTTTATATAAAAAAAGAAAGACCAATAATATTACTATTGTTGAAATAACCTTTGGCAAAGGGCCTTTTCTAAATGAATTTAAAAACCATAATGAAATAATATATGCCGTTAGCATACCTACAAGAGGAGCAATAAAAATAAATCCGATGGTTTTAAATACCGGGTCACTCCAGTTTACTGAATGTATACCTGCGTGCGCCATTGCTGCGCCTGCAAATCCTCCAATTAATGTATGTGAAGATGATGATGGAATACCAAACCACCACGTTAATAAATTCCATAAAATAGACGCAATGAGACCTGCACAAACTACGGGCAGGGTAATAAATTCTGCTTTTACAGTTTTGGCAACACTGTTGGCAACACCGTGATCTTTAAAAATAAAGTAGGCAACAAAATTAAACAGCGCCGCCCAAAGCACTGCCTGGAAAGGTGTAAGCACTTTTGTAGAAACAATGGTGGCTATTGAATTGGCTGCATCATGAAAGCCATTGATATAATCAAAAATTAAGGCAAGGACTATAATTATAATGAGAAACGTCATAAATAAACTGATGTGCTTATGCTGAAATTTTATGCGTATTTAATAATAATTGATTCAATTACATTTGCCGCATCCTCGCATTTGTCAGTTACAATTTCCATTACCTGGTATATCTCTCTTTTTTTAATTACTTCTTTTGCATCGGGCTCTGTTTCAAATAATCTTTCAATGCTCATATCAAATACATCATCAGCCTGGTTTTCTATACTATTGATAAGCACCATTGAATCTGTTATTTTCCGCAGGTTTTTCATATCACGCAATTCACCAACAGCCTTTTGTACTTCGCTGCAGGCGCTGCTTATCAGCTCACTTAATTTTTGAATGCCAATATCGCTGGGGTCTACTTTATAAAAATTTATTTTTTTTGCTGTTGCATAAATATAATCAGATACATCATCCAGCGCAGAAGCTAAGGAGTGAATATCTTCCCTGTCAAAAGGCGTAATAAAATTTCTGCCCAGCTCAGTAAATATCCTGTGGGTATGATCATCATTGATATGCTCCATATCCTCAATCTCTTTTATATAAACAGCCCTCAGTTCAAAGTCGGGTTCTTTAACTACTTCCTTTAATTTGTTACCCATCTGCATTACTGTTTCAGCAACACTTTCAAATAGCTGGAAAAAAACTTTATCCTTCGGCAGAAAAAATTTTAAAAAAGACGCTGATACCATGTTTAATGATTTGGGTAAAAATAAAACTATAAAAATTGAATTATGTCATTTCAATTTTAGTAATAATTTCTTAACATAGCTAAGAAATTAATTCATAACTGTGTTAAGATAACAATTAAGTGATTTTGGCTTAACAATTAGGTAACATGGTAATTTGATATTTGCAATTAAATATTACAAACTAGAAAAATGAGAAAAAATTTTGCAATTTTAATACTCCTGTTTTCCCTTTCACAAAATACCTTGAAAGCTCAAAAAGTTCAGGACAGTATATTTAAACCATCCGGGAAATTATGGGGATATTCTTTTGGAGATTATTATTATAAAGCCCACAGCGATGCACTCAATCGTGGAGGAGCAAATCAATATTCAAATATTGAAGAAAGCCGAAATGCTTTTCAACTTCGCAGAGTTTATTTGGGATATAATTACGATATCGCCTCAAAGTTTTCAGCAGAACTATTGCTGGCAGCTGAAGATAATATAACAACTGCTAACGGCGCAACAAGTGGAGACCTGTTGTCAAACAACAAACTTTCTTTTTATATAAAATTAGCTAACATACGCTGGAAAAATATTTGGAAAGGAACAGACCTCGTAGTAGGACAGGTTTCTACTCCGGCTTTCCCGCTTCTTATTGAGCCTACCTGGAGCTATCGCTCAATTGAAAGAACTATTTCTGACATCCGCAGAACTCCCTCTTATGATCTGGGAGCAACCTTGCAGGGAAAATTTGATCCGGAAACAGGAAATTATGGATATAATATTATGGTAGGAAATGGCACGGGTGCAAAACCTGAAAATGACAAATACAAATGGTTTTATGGAGACATCTGGGCAAAATTTCTTGATAAGAAATTAATATTTGACCTCTATGTCGATTATCAACGGCTTAACTGGACCCCTACTTTTCATCATTCAAGAAATATGATTAAGGGATTTGTCGCTTATACAATTCCTGGCTTTACATTAGGTGTAGAAGCATTTATTAATCATGGTAAAAATGATGTAATAGGATTAAGAGGAAATTCTTCCGATACACTTACTGCTGATGCTAAAGGAGTTTCAGCTTTTGTAAGAGGAAACATAGTTAAAAACAAACTAGGTTTTTTTGCACGTGTAGATAAATACAACCCTGATACAAAATATAACTCCACTACTTATACAGGATATAAAGGATTTACCTCTACATATGAACCCAACAATAAAGAAACTTTTATAACTGCCGGTTTAGATTTTACACCAATTAAAAATGTACATTTCATGCCGAATATCTGGTATAACAAATATGAAGGTAAACAGGCAAACCTTACCGGTTCTGCCAAACAGGATCATGACCTTGTATATCGGCTTACTTTTTATTATGTATTTGGCAAATAATAATTATTCTAAAAACTTAAATAAAATATATGAATCTTAAAAATTTTAAATTCAAAACAAAACTTACAACAGGTATTTGCCTTGCTGCCCTTCTTCTTGCATCATGCGGAGGTGGTAATAATTCTTCCAATAGCGACAATACATCCGGTGATGACAATACATTATTAGGAGCCGGCAGTACTTTCGTGTATCCCTTATTTTCAAAATTATTTTCAGAATATAATAAAGCAACAGGCTTAAAAGTTAATTACCAATCCATCGGTTCCGGTGGTGGTATCCTTCAGCTTACAAATAAAACTGTAGATTTTGGAGATTCTGATGCACCGCTAAATGAAGAGCAAACTCAAAAGGCCGGTGCTTCGGTTTTGCATATCCCAATGTGCTCCGGCGCAGTTGTTCTAAGTTATAATTTACCGGAAGTAAAGGATACATTAAAACTCACTTCAGAAATAATCGCTAATATCTTTTTAGGAAAAATAAAAAACTGGAATGATACACAGATTGCCGCAGTCAACACCGGTGTACAATTACCTAATACACCAATAGTTGTTGCACATCGCTCTGATGGAAGCGGAACAACAAATATTTTCACTACTTATCTTGCCGGCGTAAGCACAGACTGGAATTCGAAAGTTGGGAAAGGATCATCCATCAATTGGCCTGCAGGATTAGGAGGAAAAGGAAATGAAGGAGTTGCCGGGCTGGTAAAGCAAACCCCTGGCGCTATTGGGTATATCGAGCTGGCATACGCAATTCAAAATAAAATGGCATTTGCAAAACTTCAAAACAAAAGTGGAAACTTTATATCACCAACAGTTACATCTACCAGTGCAGCAGGAAATATCCAGATACCCACTGATGCAAAAGTTTCATTAGCAAATACTGATGCTGCAGATGGATATCCTATCAGCGGTTTTACCTGGGCACTTATTTATAAAGAACAAAAATATAACAGCCGTTCGCAGGATAGAGCAACCAAGCTTGTAAAATTATTATGGTGGAATATTCACGAAGGACAGAAATATTGCGAAAGCCTTAATTATGCTCAGCTTTCCCCAGCTGCTGTATCGGTTGCAGAAACAATATTAAAATCGGCCACTTATGATGGCAAGCCAATATTGCAATAAGAAAATAAAATACCTTGCACAATTTATTGGCAGGGTATTTATGCATTAATTTTTTTATGAAAATAGTTTGGAAAACCTTTTCTTACAAAAAGGTTAGGATGGAAAACGCTTTTAAGCGAACACTTGTTATTACAGCAATTGTAATGATAGTAATCGCATTGGGCATATTTCTCACGTTAGTTATACAATCTGTTCCATCTTTAAAATTATTAGGAATACAATACTTGTGGGGTAAAACATGGAATCCTGTAAGCAATGAATACGGCGCTCTGCCTTTTTTAGTAGGCACGTTGCTAACTTCTTTTTTAGCATTGATAATTTCAATTCCCTTTTCGTATGCTATTGCTATTTACCTTGGAGAGTATAAAACCAAAGGCTGGTTACCGGGCATACTTAAAAATATTGTAGAATTAGTTGCGGCAGTTCCTTCTGTGATCTATGGCTTTTGGGCGCTGATAGTTCTGGTTCCAATGGTAAGAGCATTGGAAACAAAAATTGGTGTTCTTCCGTACGGTGTAGGCATTTTTACAGCCGCTCTGGTTTTGGCTGTAATGATCATTCCTTATGCAGCATCATTAGGCAGAGAATTGATTCGTCTTGTCCCCTCTGATCTAAAAGAAGGGGCTTATTCATTAGGCGCTACAAGGCTGGAAGTATTGCGTCATGTTATTTTGCCTTACACCAAATCAGGCTTGTTTGCAGGCCTCTTACTTTCTTTGGGAAGAGCTTTGGGAGAAACTATGGCAGTAACTATGGTAATTGGCAATACAAGTATTTTACCTAAGAACATTTTTTCTCCGGGCAATACAATGGCAAGCGTAATTGCTAATGAGTTTACTGAAGCAGACCGCACGGTGTATTTATCTGCACTTATCGAACTTGGGTTGGTTCTTTTTTTGGTAACAGTAATAATCAATATAATCGGCAAGGCTATCATCCAACGGTTCACTAACGAATAATATGAAAAGATTACAATTCAGGATTGGTGTAAGCAAATTATTTGAAGGCATAATCACACTTTTTGCTTTTCTTATTTCAGTGCCGCTGTTAGCAATAATCTTTTATGTTTTAAAAACAGGAATTTCAAAAATAAACTGGAATTTTTTTACAAATATTCCTAAACCTGTGGGAGAAATAGGTGGAGGTATTGCAAATGCATTAATAGGTAGTGCGCTTATTGTTTTTATTGCAGCATTAATTGCTGTGCCACTTGGAATTTTGTGCGGAATTTATTTAAGTGAAAACAAAAAGAACAAGCTTTCGTATTGGAGCAGGCTGGCGGTAGATATTTTACAGGGAGTACCATCCATAGTGATAGGAATCGTAATCTATTTTTGGATGGTAAAACCATTGGGATCTTTCTCTGCATTATCAGGAAGTGCAGCCCTTGCAATAATGATGTTGCCCATAATAATCAGGTCAACTGAAGAAACCTTAAAGCTAATTCCATCCTCACTTAAAGAAGCCGGGCTTGCATTGGGATTGCCTTACCATAAGGTTATTTTAAAAATTGTTGTGCCTTGCGGATTTAGCGGAATATTATCCGGAGTTATGCTTTCAGTAGCAAGGGTTGCAGGAGAAACAGCACCCTTATTATTTACCGCATTTGGAAATCCTTATATAACAGCAAACGTTTTAAAGCCCATGCAAAGCCTGCCCTTGTTGATTTTTAATTATGCAACAAGCCCATATGATGAATGGCATGATCTTGCATGGGGCGCTTCATCCATATTATTATTCTGGGTATTATTTTTAAACATTACTACAAAGCTTGTTACAAAAAAATGGAAAGTACAATTATAAAAAGCGAAAATTTTAACGCCTGGTTTGGAGCTAATCATGTAGTAAAAAATGTGAACATGGATATCCCCAAAAATAATGTAGTGGCCGTTATGGGGCCATCGGGTTGCGGCAAAACAACTTTTTTAAGATGCATAAACCGTATGCATGAATTAATTGCCGGGGCCAAGGCAGAAGGAAAGATGTTATTGCATAATGATGATGTTTATGAAATGAATCCTATTCTTGTTCGCCTTAAGATTGGGATGGTGTTTCAACGTCCAAATCCTTTTCCTAACTTAAGCATTTATGATAATGTTATTGCCGGGTACAAATTAAATGGAATGAAACTTTCAAAAGATAAACGAAATGATATTGTAGAAGGCTCGTTAACAAAAGCAGCATTATGGAATGAAGTAAAAGATAGTTTGCATAAAAAAGGGACATTTCTTTCAGGCGGCCAACAGCAACGTTTATGTATAGCAAGGGCCATTGCAATGGAACCGGAAGTTTTGCTTTTAGATGAACCTACTTCTGCACTCGATCCCATTTCAACAGCTTCTATAGAACAACTTTTATTCGAGCTTAAAAAAAATTACACGCTGATTATTGTTACACACAATATGCAGCAGGCAGGCAGAGTAAGTGATAAAACAGCTTTTTTTTATGTAGGCGAATTGGTTGAATATGATGATACACGTGAAATGTTTACCAATCCAAAAGATACCAGGACACAAAATTATATCACAGGTAGATTTAGTTAATTACTTATCAAAAAAATATTATGGCAAAGATTGAAGGTGAATTAAAATTTTTACGGGAAGAAGTAACAGGCATGTGGAATCTTGTTCATTCGCAATTAACCAAAGGTCTAAATGCCCTTGAAAAATTTGATAAAGACCTTGCCCGTGAAATTGTGATGATAGAAAAAAGAGTGAACTCAGCTGAATTAAAAATAGACAGGGATTGTGAAGATATTTTTGCCATTTATTGTCCGGTAGCCATTGATCTAAGGTTTTTATTGGCGGTACTAAAAATAAATACCAACCTGGAAAGAATGGGAGATATTGCCGAAGGCATTGCTAAATTAATTATTGATACTAAAAATTCATTTGAGCCAGGCCTTCTTAAGGCAACCAAAGTTGTTGAAATGTTCCATGAAGCCATCTTTATTACCGAAGAGATTCTGGTTGCTTTCGAAAAGGAAGACAGCGTAACAGCCCGTGGAATATTCAAAAGAGATGAGATACTTGATAAAATTAATATGCAGGCAAATGAATTAATAATAGGATATTTAAAAGATCATCCGGAAGAAATTAACCAGGCATTAAACCTTTTATCAATTATCAGGAGGTTGGAAAGATTAGGAGACCAGGCGGAAAATATTGCAGAAGAGATAATCTTTTATTTAGAAGCAAAAGTTATAAGACATGCTAAAAAAGATAAAATTTCAGATTAAATCATTCCGGAAATTTTCTGGCATATTTTTCTCTATAATGAGTTTTAAATAAAAAGATCATGGATAAAAAATCAACCAAGTCTCATAATGATGAGCACAACCAATTGCAGTCTGATGAGGTTACAAGAAATAAAATTGATAAGCATCTAAGTGATATTGATGATACTATTTCGGAAGAGGATATAAAAAATATAAATACCGTAGTTGCAGGCACAGAAAATGTTGCAGATGAACCCGGAGAAAATACTGATAAAAAGCGGAGAGCTAATGATAGCGATGAAGACCCCAAAAAAGAAGCTCCTACCCCATGGGAAATTTTAGGTGATTAAGATCACCGGGATCCCTGCAATGTAAATCCAAAACTGCTTCCTACATCTACTTTACTGCGAACATGCATGGTTTGTCCATGCGCTTCAATTATATGTTTACAAATAGAAAGTCCTAATCCGCTACCGCCAATCTTTCTGTTGCGGGCAAGGTCGGTTCTGTAAAAGCGTTCGAATATTCTTGGCAAATGTTCTTCTGAAATACCGGCGCCATCATCTGTTATTTCAATTAAAATTCTTTTGCCTTCCATGCGATACGCACTACCTTCAACGATGCCTTGTTGCTTGCCGTATTTAATTGCATTGTCTACAAGATTAATTAGCACCTGTCTTATCTTTTCCTTATCGGCATAAACAGTTAATGGCAGTTCGCAGCCTTTTTTTATGTGACAACTAATTTGCTTTTCTTCTCCATTGATGGACAGCGTTTCAAACACATCATTAATCATATCCTGTATCACAAAATTTTCCTTATACAACAATTGCTCACCACTTTCCAACCTCGATATTTCATCAAGATCATTAATTAAATTAACCAGGCGTGATACATTTTTTGCAGCATTTCCCAAAAATTTTTTATTTACCTCGGGGTTATCCATTGCGCCGTTTATCAGTGTATCAATATAACCCTGTATTGCAAAAACCGGCGTCTTTAACTCATGTGATAAATTCAATAAAAATTCTTTTCTAAAAATTTCATTCTCTTTTAATACTTCTATTTCTTCCTTATGATGTTCTGCCCAAACTTCTACGTCTTCTCTAACTTCATCAATACTTTTTTGCGGCAAGATGTTGTTGTAATAAAATTCTTCCTTTTTGGTTGCCTTGGTTTGATAAATTAATTTATAAATAAGCTTGAGCTTGCGATAAACAAACCGCTTAAGCATAAAAGCAATGAGCAAATAAGAAAGAATATAAAATCCTGCAACCGCAATACTGATCACCCACCATCGCTCATGATATAAATAACCGGTAACACCAACAACAATTGCCAAAGGCAGAGCCGTAAGCGCTGCAATTTGTTGTGAAGAAAAATTCTTACCTGATAACATTTAGTGTCTTCTAAAAAATGATATGCAATTAATTTTATACTCTATAAATACATTTTGCCTATTGACCATTGACCATTTTATTACATTTCAAATTTATACCCAACTCCTTTTACTGTGGAGATACAATCCACTCCTGTTTTTTGTCTTATTTTTCTAATGTGCACATCAATGGTGCGATCACCAACAATAACTTCTGTTCCCCAAACTTTTTCCAGTATCTCATTGCGTAAAAAAACTTTTCCCGGTTTGGAGGCAAGTAATGAAAGCAGCTCAAACTCTTTCCTGGCAAGCGTTATCGGGACATTTTTATACGTAACAATATATTTCTCCCTGTTAATTGTCATATCCTCAAGTTGCAAAATAGTATTGTCTTCTTTTGTAACTCTTCTAAATAAAGCATTAACCTTGCTTATTAAAACTTTAGGGCTTATTGGTTTTGTAATGTAATCATCAGCGCCGGTTTCCAGTCCGCGGATCTCTGTATTCTCATCACTTAATGCAGATAAAAAAATGATAACGGTGTCTTTAAATTCCGGTTGCAGCCGCAGGATCTTACAAACATCTATCCCGTTTTTTCCCGGCATCATAATATCAAGAATGATCATGGAGGGGAGATGTTTTTTTGCAAGATCAATCGCTTCATTTCCATTTCTTGCGCAAATAACTCCATACCCTTCTGCAGAAAGATTGTAGCTTACTATTTCCAAAATATCGGGCTCGTCATCTGCCAATAATATTTTTCCCGGTTTACTCATCTGGTGGTTTTGGCAAACCTATATTAATTTATTGTTACCAGCTAAGCAAGTGAGTGAGTTTACAATTTCTTAATATTGAAACCGTTCTTCATAAATCATCTCTGTAAAAAGTTAATTCTAGCAATTAAATTATTCAACCCTACTATTCTTCTCATAATTACATCTATACTTTTATTAAGCACAGTTTTTGTTTAACTTCATACACATCAGATCAAAGCGTTTCGGTATAAATGAAATTATCTTATTACTTACTCCCACTTTTACTATTTGTTTATTATTTGGCTCCTGCGCAGCAACGTGTGATTAGCGGGAAGGTTATTGATATAAAAACAGGTCTTCCACTTTCATCGGGCAGCGTTTATGGTATTCATTCGGGCAATGGCGTTATCACAGATGAAGATGGAAGCTACACCATGAGCATCTCTGATAAAATTGATTCCATCGCAATTTCTATGGTGGGTTATACGCCTGTGATAAAACCTGTTACCAAAGAAAAAAACCAGGTAATCAATTTTGAAGTACAAACATCTTCCGGCTCAATGACTGAAGTAACCATTTCTGCGAAATCAAAATACACAAGAGCACAAAGGTTGGTAAGGCTTGTAATAAAAAATAAACCGAAACATAATGTTTATGAAAAAGAAAACTTTCAGGCAGGCGTGTATGACAAGGTAGAACTTGATATAAAAAATATTGCAGACAGAATAGAAAGAAGCAAGTTGCTTAAGCCATTGGCTTTTGTTCTGGATCACATGGACAGTACAACAGACAAGCAAAAATATTTACCGGTCTATTTGTCCGAATCTATCGGCGAGTTCTATTATAAAAAAAATCCTGAAAAAGAATTGAATGATTACAAGTCCGTGCAGGGCTCCGGATTAGAAAATGAATCTATTCTCACTTACATTTCCGGATTGTATAAACGGGTAAATATCTACGATAACCTGATAAAACTTGTTGATATAAATTTTATTAGCCCTATTGCTGACAATGCTTTGAATCTTTACAATTATCACATTAACGATACGATGATAATTGATGGCCACCAATGTATACAGGTACAATTTTCGCAGATACAATATGGCACCAATACCTTTAATGGTTTTATGTGGATAGTGGATACAACGTATGCCATAAAATCTATGACGATGCACATGGATAAAAGCGCCACAATAAATTTTGTAAACAAATTTGAGATCACACAAAACTTTGAATTGGCTGATGATAATTTTCTTCCGTCAAAAAATATTTTATTCATTGACCTTAATATTCCTGCGATGAAAAAATTGGGAGTGATCGCAAAAAAAACAACGCTCTTTAAAGACTTCATATTTAATGATCCTTCTTTTGATACTGTCTTCAGTACAAAATCAAAAATTATTTCTAACATATCAAAGATCAACAGAGATACTTCTTATTGGTCTGCTAATCGTTTTGAACCATTGAGTAAATCAGAACAGTTTGTGTATACATTGATGGACACTATAACCAAAATTCCTGCTGTGATAAAATATACAAAGATCGTGGATGGCTTAACCAGCGGCTATTACACGGTAGGCAATATTGATATTGGATACATCTGGGGATTTTATACAAACGATATTATTGAAGGCAACAGGCTTAATATTGGCGCAAAAACGAATTGGCATTTCAATAAAAATATCCAGTTTAAAAGTTATGTAGGCACTTCTACAAAAGATAAACAATTCCGTTATTTCTTTGGAAGCATTTTTGTTTTAGACAGGAAACAGTGGAGCACTCTGCATGCATCGTACAGCAGCGATATTTTTTCATCATATAATAAGGATGATGATTTTGATGAGACCTCTCTTTTTTCTTCTTTAATAAAAAGATTAAAACATACCACCCGTTTGGTTAATAACAGGGAGGCAGATATTTATTACAATAAGTTTTTTGCAAACGGGCTTGGGATAAAAATGGAAGCAAGATCATCCACCTTAACTCCCTTCTTTAATATCTATTATACCCACGATAACTTTACTCCGATCATTATGGATAAAGCAGGCGCAATTGAGAATTATAAAAGCAATGAGGCATCGTTTACACTGCGATATGTGTACAGGGAAAAATCTATTACGCAACATTTTAGAAGAGGGAGTTTGGGAAGCAATTACCCAATAATAAATCTTACGTACACAAAAGGTTTTAAAGTTAATAATGGTTTTTTTAAAAGTGACTTTGATTACAGTAAGTGGGACATAAATATTCAGCACGATTTTTCTGACGGACGTTTGGGCCAGCTCTCCTACACAATACAGGCAGGCATTACAAAAGGAATTCTTCCAATATTATTGTTGGATGTTCAAAAAGGAAATGATACTTATTATTATACTCCGTATGCCTTCAACAATATGAACAGGTATGAATTTGTTGCCGATAAATATGCCAGTCTTTTAGTTGAACAAAATTTTGGAAGTTTTCCTTTCAATCATATTCCTGCCATTAAAAAATTAAAATGGAGATCGGTTGCAACCTTTAAAGGTGTGATAGGAAGTATGACTGAAGAAAATAAAATTGCCAACGGATTTTATGATACCAACATAGATTATCATTTTTCAGTGCCAGGCAAAACACCATACATGGAAGCAGGTGTTGGCGTAGAAAATATTTTTAAACTGCTAAGGATAGATGCTATCTGGAGATTGAATTATCTACAGAATAAAAATGTACCAACGTTTGGAATTTTAGGGAGTATACAGTTTAAGTTTTAAGCACCCACTCTTTTCACGCAAAGACGCAAAAGAAAACAAAAAGTAAGACGCCAAGGGGAAATATTGCGCCTTAATTTCTTTGCGTCTTTGCGTGAAAGTATTCTACCAACCCAGCACCCACGCAAATATCAGTGGCGCAACAATTGTTGCATCACTCTCTACAATAAATTTTGGTGTATGAATATCAAGTTTGCCCCATGTAATTTTTTCATTGGGAACTGCGCCGGAATAAGAACCATAAGAAGTTGTTGAATCAGAAATCTGGCAGAAGTAACTCCAGAACGGAACATCGTGCCACTCAAGATCCTGGTACATCATGGGCACAACACAGATTGGGAAATCTCCCGCAATACCACCACCTATCTGGAAAAAACCAACACCTTTTCCTGAAGAATTTTTGCGGTACCAATCACTTAATTCAACCATATATTCAATACCACTTTTCATGGTGCTTGCTTTTAATTCTCCTTTAATAATGTACGACGCAAAAATATTTCCCATGGTGCTGTCTTCCCAACCCGGCACAACGATCGGAATATTTTTTTGTGCAGCAGCAAGCATCCAACTGTTCTTCGGATCAATTTCATAATACTGTTCCAGCACACCACTCAACAACATTTTATACATGTACTCATGCGGAAAAAATCTTTCACCTTTATCATCTGCATCTTTCCATATTTTATGAATGTGTTGCTGCAATCTTCTAAAAGCTTCTTCTTCCGGAATGCAGGTATCAGTAACACGGTTGTAATGATTCTCCAAAAGATCCCATTCTTCCTGCGGACTAAGATCACGATAATTGGGAACACGTTTGTAATGACTATGCGCCACCAGATTCATAATATCTTCTTCAAGGTTTGCACCGGTACAACTTATAATAGCAACCTTATCCTGGCGTATCATTTCTGCAAAAGAAATTCCCAGTTCAGCCGTGCTCATGGCGCCTGCCAGCGTTACCATCATTTTACCACCTTCATCAATATGGGTAACATAACCTTTGGCTGCATCCATTAAAGCTGCTGCATTAAAATGACGGTAATGATGTTCGATAAAATCTGAAACGGGACCTTTCTTCATGGCTACTATTTTAAGACGGCAAAAGTAAATTTTTTTAAAGACACCTAATGAAATTCAACAGGTATTTGCATTTGTAAAAACTGCCAGGTTTGTAGCATGGCAGTTCATTTAACTAATAAAATAAAATTATTTGCAAAATTATTTTCTGATCTTATTACTTTTAAATAACAATAAAATTTAAATGAACAACCAACCTCATTACGCTGTACCATTACAATGGACAGGCAACAAAGGGCAGGGAACTTCTGCTTACACAGCTTATGAAAGAAGTTATGTTATATCAATAGCAAACAAGCACGTATTGTTATGTTCTTCGGATACCAGTTTTCGTGGTGATAAAACAAAGTACACACCCGAAGATCTTTTGGTTGCATCTATTTCAAGTTGCCACATGCTTTGATACCTGCACTTATGTTCTGAAGCCGGCGTGGTTGTTACAGATTATATTGATAATGCAAAGGGAACAATGATAGTTACTGATGATGGCGGCGGGCATTTTAAAGAAGTAACTTTATATCCCGAGGTTACAATCATTGAAAAAGAAATGGAAGAAAAGGCAAACCAATTACATAAAAGAGCAAACCTACTTTGCTTCATTGCCAACTCATGCAATTTTCCAATACATCACAAACCAACTATAAAGATCAAAAATGATTGAACAACGAATTGCGCAAATAACATTAGTGGTTACTGATTATGATGAAGCCATTACATTCTATACTGAAAAATTAAATTTCGTTTTGATAGAAGATACAAAGCTTACTGAAACAAAACGTTGGGTAAGAATACAACCACAGGGTTCATCACAATTTTGTTTACTATTGGCAAAAGCTGATAGCGAAGAACAAAAAAGCAGGGTGGGCAATCAAACCGGCGGACGGGTTTTTTTATTTCTTTACACAGATGATTTTTGGAGAGATCATAAAAATATGAAGGACAAAGAAATTGTATTTGTAAGAGAACCTGTTGAAGAAACCTGGGGCACAGTTGCCGTGTTCAAAGATCTGTATGGTAATCTCTGGGATTTTATTCAGCCAAAAAATGTTTCTTAAAGTAATTTCATTTTCTTTCTCTGTATATTTAATTCTCAACATTCTTTTATGAAAAAAATAGTACTCATTGCAGGCTTTTTATCGCTACATAATTTATTTGCACAAACCATTGTTCAGCGTGATCCGGAAATAGAACAGATGGTAAAAGAGGTCTCATCCGATTCGATTAAATCTTACATAAAAACATTGGTGGCTTTTGGCACACGCAATACGCTAAGCACACAAACAAATCTCAAACGTGGAATTGGCGCAGCACGCATTTGGGTGTTGCAAAGGTTTAATGAATTTGCAAAACAATCCAATGGAAGGCTCTCTGCAATAATTGATACCACTACATTACAGCCGGATAAAAAAAGAGTGGATACACTTTTATTGTTAGGCAATGTAATGGCAACATTAAAAGGGACTGATCCAAAAAATAAACGCATTTTTATCATCAGCGGGCATCTTGATAATATGCGTACAAGCGTTATGGATCGGATAAATGATGCACCAGGTGCAAATGATGATGGCAGTGGTACGGCAGCTGTTATGGAATGTGCGAGGATAATGAGTAAGCATCAATTTGCGGCAACAATAATTTTTGTTGCAGTAAGTGGTGAGGAGCAGGGTTTGCTTGGCTCAACTTACATGAGTGAGAAAGTAAAAAAAGAAAACTGGAATATCGAAGCTATTCTCAACAATGATATTATGGGCAGCAATAACAGCAACGAAACAAATATTATTGACAACACAAAAGTGCGTGTATTTAGTGAAGGGTTGCCTGCATATGAAACAGAAAAAAATGCTGTAAACATTCGTGCTCTTGGTTTGGAAAATGATGGCAAGGCAAGGCAACTTGCCCGTTATGTAAAAGAAATTGGAGAACGTTATGTTGATAATCTGCAGGTAGTTTTAGTATATCGCAACGACAGGTTTTTGCGTGGCGGCGACCATACACCTTATGTGCAGCGTGGCTTCGCTGCGGTTCGCATTACAGAGATGAATGAAAATTATACACGGCAACACCAGGATGTGAGAATAGAAAACGGAACACAGTACGGAGATCTTCCCGAGTTTGTAGATTACGAATATTTAAGAAAAAATACAGGACTTAATTTATCCAACCTTGCCAATCTTGCAAAGGCTCCTTCTATGCCCGACTCAGTAAAAATGGATGTAAAAAGATTAACCAACTCCACTTATTTATATTGGCAGGCGCCGGCCACCGGAAAAGTAAAAGGCTATTATATTTTAATGAGAGAAACAACAAGCCCGGTTTGGCAAAAGAAATTTTTTACAACAGCCACTGAAATGCGCTTGCCTTATTCAAAAGACAATTATTTTTTTGCCGTACAATCAGTTAATGAAACCGGAAACGAAAGCTTGCCTGTAGTGCCGGGGATCGGGAGGTAATTGCCATTCATTTAAGAATTTTTTTTTTAATAAAAAAGTCACAGGTAAGGGTGGCTTTTAATCTCTTCAGTCTTGTGGCCTGGTAAAGAGTTTCCCATCTTTGGGTACCGAGATTGAGGTTTGGTCTTTTCGTTGGATTTGGATATCTGGTTTTCTTTGAGACACCTGAATTTTTTGGTCTTCCATAATGGATATTAAAATTCTGATGTAAGATATATGACTGATTATATCTTCGGTATTAAACGAATTGTTTTATCAAAAATTATTTTTATTAAGAAAAAATTTCCTGGAAGGAGATCACTTTTCATCGCCTAACCATAATTTAAAATCCCCTGAACGCTCAGTGCTAACAATGGTTTCGTGCTTTGCCGGCGGATTCAGTTTTATCAATACCCTGCTTTTGCTGTAAGAAAACATTTCGTTTATTGCATTGATCGAAATAATGAATTGCCTGTTGATGCGAAAAAATGTTTTAGGATCTAACATGCTTTCGAGCGCATCTAAATTGTAATCAATTATATAGCGGCGGCCTTCGTTAGTGGTAAGAAAATTAATTTTATCTTCTGTATAAAAATAAGCGGCATCTTCAATCTTTATTGTTTTTATATGCTCACCATAGCGAACAATAAATCTTGTTTTATATTCTGTTTTCGGATGATTAAATACTTCAAGTACTTTATTTATATCGAGCGAAGGTGTTTCACTTCTGTTTAATTTTTTAAATTTATTTATAGCAACCTGCAGGTCATCTTTCTTAATTGGCTTTAAGAGGTAATCAATACTGTTAACTTTAAAAGCATCAATAGCATATTGATCGTATGCAGTTATAAAAATAACAGGGCACTGCACTTCAACATTTTTAAATATCTCAAAACTTAATCCATCCGATAGCTGGATATCCGAAAAGATAAGATCGGGTGAAGAATTTTGTTTGAACCATGCAATGGCAGAATTCACGCTTACAATATTGTCGAGCACATTTGCATCAGGCTCTAATTCTGTCACCATCTTTTTTAACCTGTTTGCTGCAGGTTCTTCGTCTTCAATAATTAATATGTTTATCATATTTTTTGTTTTAGAAGTGGCAATAAAACTATGAAAAATTGATCCCCTTTTTTAATAACAACATCCTGATTACTTAGCAACGTATAACGGTTGGTAATATTTTGCAGTCCCATGCCTGCGCCATCGGATTTAGATAATTTCACGTTGATATTATTCCTAATAATCAATCTTTCGCCGTCCATAAAGATATCGATAGCGAGCGGAGTTTCCTTTGAAACAGCATTATGTTTAATCGCATTTTCTGCAAGCAACTGCATGGTAAGTGGCGGAATATAGTTTTGATCTTTTTGCTCTTCAGATAAATTAATATTCAGGCTAAGGCTGTTACCAAAACGTTTCTGCTGGATAAAGAAATATGTTTTTAATAATTCTAATTCTTCTTTTAAAGCAATTGTGTCTTTATCACGATAGTTAACAATGTTCCTGAAAAAATCAGAGAGTTGTTCCACATATTCCACGGCCATTTTAGGATCATCTTCAATAATTGAAATGAGTGTATTAAAACTATTAAAAAGAAAATGCGGATTAACCTGGTTGCGTAAAGTTTCAAATTGAAATTGAATCTTTTCCTGTTGCAGGCGTTCAACTTTTTTTACACTTTTTTCTCTTGCCTTTACATACCAAAACACCAACGTTGCAATAATTACAATAGAAGAAAGAATAAACCACCACGCCGTCCAAAAAGGTTTTTCAATAATGAATTCGTAAGAAGCCTCATTTGAATTATCAAACAATTGATTGATTGACGAACGGACTCTGAACGTATATTTTCCCGGAGGTAATTTAGGAAACGTAATGCTCCTGTCTTTTGTTGGTATCCATTCGTTATTGAGCCCTTCTAATTGATATTGATAATTTACAGATTCAGGATCGGTATAATAAATACCCAGAAAGGAAAATGAAAAATTATTTTGATCATAAGTAAATTTATGTTTGGCACTTATGTCTGTAGTATCTAAAAATAATGCAACACTTTCTAAAATAGTCTGCGGACGATGGATGGCATTTGGTAATGCGTGATAATAAAGAATTCCATCCGATGTGCTTACCAGCATCCCTCCTGAAGTATCCTGTGATACAGTACCCAGATCCTGTACATTAACTTCTTTTATTCCCTGGCTGCCGTTAATGTAAGATACCTGGCCAGTAGCCGGATCCAGTAGGTCAATTCCTTTTTTATAAACGATAAGTATGTTGCCTGCTTTATCTGTTTTTACGGCAGAAATATTTATATCACTTAACCCGTTTGCAATTGAATAATTAGTGAATTTATTTCCATCAAATTTGTACACGCCTGTGTTGCGTGTGCTAAACCAGATGTTACCTTTTCTATCTTCTGTCACGGAATAGATCACTTCATCTTTTAATCCGTTGGTTTCATTATAGGTTGTAATTTTTCCGTCGCGAAAAACAGTGATGCCTTTTCCATCTGTTGCAAACCAGATATTGTCTTTACTGTCTTTAAAAATAGTATAAATGTAATTGGTGCCTATGCTGCTGATGTTTGTGAAGTTGCTATAACTAAATTTTTTTACCGGGGATGCATCATCACCAAGTTTGAATTCGCCTGCGCCCTCAAGGCTGCTCACAAAAACTGTATTGCCTTTACCCGTTATTGAAAGCACGCTGCTTTTTTGAAGAAAATCATTTTCATCAACGCTCCTGTATTTTCCTGTTTTTTCATCCAGTAAAAAAATTCCTTTGCCCATGGTTCCAATCCAGATACGGTTATAAATATCCTGGTATAATGCTGTTATATCAGTTCTTTCGTCCAACTCTCTGATAGTAAATTTTTGCTGATGCTTTGCGCTGTCATTCGAATATTTTATAACACCTTTTACCGTTCCCTGCCAGATATTATTTTTATTATCACATAGTATGGCATGCACATCTGCAAAATCTTTTTCATTATAATTTACCAATAATTTTAATTGATCACCGGTGGTTTTTATCAGCTCCGAATTATTGGCAACCATCCAGATGTTTCCTTCATTATCCTGCAAAAGATCATTGATGTTTAAAAGTGGGTCATCCTCAATTTTTAAATTCCTTACACCGGTTGCAGATGTTTTAATTACACCATGATCTTCGGTAGCTATCCACAAATTATTTTGTGATCGTAATAGTTTATTTACCTGTCCGTACTTCCATGATCGAAAGGCAGGCAATGCTGTGAACTGCCTTGTGGTATTATTGTACAGGCATATTCCTTTATCCTGCATAGCTATCCAAAAAGCATTATTACCTGCAGGGATAATTGCTTTTACAAAATTATCAGGCAGCCCATTTTTAGTGTTGATGTTCACTACTTTTTTCTCTGCGCCGGAAATTTTGCAGATGCTGATTCCCTGGTCAGAGCCGGCAAGCACTTCGCCATTATCAGCTAAGGTTAACGAATAAATGCTTCTCTCTAAAAGGCCATCAGCAGAATCAATATTGTATTGATGATTGCCTGAAAAATAATAAATACCTTCACCATCTGTAGAGTACCAAATGTTGTTTTGCTTATCCTGTAAAAATGCAGTGATAGGTTTTTTAGGAGTTCCCTCTTCAGGTAAAAAAAATTTTAAATGATTGTTCACAAGCTTTGCAATATCGCCGGTTTGTAAGCCTACCCAAATTTGATTTTGATTATCTTGGAAAACGCTTGTGATAGCCGGATCTGCAACAGGATTTTGAAAAGGTACTATGGTAAATTTAATTCCATCAAACTTGTACAACCCTTTTGATGTACCTGCATAAATATATCCCTGGTTATTTTTAAAGAGCGTTAAAATCTTTATGGGAATACTGCTCTCCGAAATTTTAAAATGTTGTAGACCTGTAATTTGAGCAGGAAGTGAATTTGATAATATTAAACACCCGGTTATAAGCAAATACTTTATTATCCATGATCTCATTCAGCGGTAGTTTATTTAGCGGATCTTTAATTCACTGTTTACTTCCACTTTAATTTCTGATGCAAGTTTTTCGTGCACAACTTTTGGAATAGGAATATTATGATCTGCAAGTAGTACAGTAAAATTAGCTTTGATAAAAATAGCACCATCTTTTATTGTCATATCACTTTTAATAATTCTTTCTTTTGGTACACCATGAACAGTTAAGATACCTTTTGCTCTCACCGATAAAATTCCATTTTTTGTAAAGTCTACATCTTCAATAATTTTTCCTGAGAATGTTGCGTCAGGATATTTATCGGTTTCCAAATAGTTCTCATTAAAATGATCTTTCTGAAATGCGCTGTTAAAGCCTTTAAAGGATTTTACTTTAATAGAAAATGCAAATTGTTTTTTCTCTGTTTCTATCAATCCTTTTAACTCGTTGCTTTCTGCTCTTATCAATTCCAACGGCGCATCAGAGCTGAATGAAATATTGCCTTTCGTAATATTAAAAATGCTCAATGGTTCCCTAAATGAAGAGCCAAATACAAAAACGAATACACTTGTTATAAGGATTTGCCTGAACATGTATATATTGGAAACGCTTTTTACCACTCTTTATTATGCTTTTTTGTCACGTTGAAGACACGTGAAATATTAAAGCCAAAGAGGATATCGCCTTTGCCCCATGAACCTTTGTTGCCGGTAATAAAATTGCTTTCCGTCATGGAGGAAGAATTGGTGATATGAAGTTGAAAAACGTGACCACCGGTTTCAATGTCAAAGCCGAGTGAAAGAACATTTTGTGTACCGGGTACTTTAGTTCCGGGAAGCTGGTAATAATATTCTGCATTAAAACTTGTTCGCTTACTTAATTTTTGTCTGCCACCAATTCCAAAAGCATATACATCATTGGGTCCTTTATCAACAGGATAGTTACGATGTACAAGTGTTGGCATCACCTGTAATGAAAGGCCTTCTGTAAATTTTCTTCCAATAATTAATTGATGCGTAAAGTTTACCCTGCTACTAAAAAATTTATATAAAGAAGTATCTCTTTGGCTGATAAGACCAATAGTTGGAACGTAGCATACTGTAACAGGCATGCTATGCTTACCCGTAGATTGCCTTATTATTTTCCATTTAAAAAAAGCATCAAAGGTTTTTAAACTTGTACTTCTTCCAATACCTATCATCAGTGTATGCGTTAACCCATAATCAAATCCAAGACGCATAGTTGCATTATCCAATCCAAAAAAATTGTAAGCGCCGCCACTTACGCCGCCAATGGTACCGAACCGGTGTGATATCTTAACATCCAAAACGCCTGGTGCTGTGGTCTCAACAGAATGACCATCTATTAATCTTGTAGTTTTAAATGTAGCAGTTGTGTAAGTTGTTTTATTTAGATCATTAGCCTTTAATTCATCCGCAAGCATTTTAGAAATGTCTGTTGTATCCTGGGCGAAAGAAAAAGTTGTAGCAAAAAAACCTGCAGCAATGATCAATAATTTTTTTCTCATGTTCTTATTTTATCCTTTTTTAAAAGGCTCATATTTACAATCAACAGTGATAGCAATTGTTTCAGCAATATTATTTACAACAGTTGATGGTATTTTAATATTATACTCTTTTACTTTAATGTTGAATTTTGAATTAGTACTTATCATTCCGTTGGATACAGTTACAGTTGCCGGCGCTTCTATGCTTTTGGTAACTCCGTGAATGGTGAGATCTCCTTTTACTGTAACTGGATAAGTACCATCAGCAGAAAAATTTACTTTGCTCAAATCAGTTATTGTTCCTTTAAAATTTGCTTTTGGAAAGGTATTACTTTCCATATAATTTTCGTTGAAGTGCTCTTCCATTAAAGCCTTTTTAAATTTAAAACTTTTGATGAGCGCCACAAAAGCCACTTCACCTTTTTGGGTATCTAAAAAACTTGTTACTTCATTGTTATTGGCTTCAATGTTTTCAATGGGAGCTTTTGAAAAAAATGTTACTCTTCCATTGCGGGTGATATAGGTTTGCGCAGATACACCAAATATAACCAACGATGCAATTAATAATGCTGTGAATTGTTTTTTCATAATGATTTTTTTTAGGAAGTTTTTCATGTATTTTTTTGTTGAATTTAATTATTGGGTGCACCATCTGCAACCCACAGTCTTATTTTAGTAATATTGCAATCACTTAATTTATTTCCGTTTTGAGGCATTGGTAAAAAGCCGGCGCTATGACTAATGGTGCCATACAATTTTCCGTTTGCAGCCTGTATTTTTACACCGGCATATGAATCAAGCATAACACCTAACGGAGCATTGGCTCCTGAATGACATCCGATGCAATACGCCGTCAGTACCGGGTTTACAGACACACTATAGGTAACAAAGGTTGTATCGCATGCTGAATTGGGATCTAAAAGATCTTTATTATCATAATAACATCCTTGTATAAATACGATAAATAGTAGTGCTATTAAAACCAAGTACTTCATTAGTAAGAGTTCTTTTTTTATTAATTATTTAATGCTCCAGCTGCAACCCATTTTCTTATTTGCGCAATTTCACAATCAGATAATTTACCTGAACCTTTTGGCATTTGATTATATCCTGGCAAATGTGCAACCACTCCATATAATAACCCGTTTAACGCAGATGGAAGCACATTCGTATAAGTTGTAAGGTCAATTCCACTCTGGGGTATAGTTCCTGAATGACATCCTGTGCAATGGTTTTGAAAAATGGGAAGAATGTTTGCCGCAAATTTAAATTGACCTGAGTCGCAGGAAACAACACAATTGGTTGTGTTTTTTGCTCCTTCATTTATCCATCTTGCAATTAAATTTTTTTGAACTGCAGTAAGATCAGCAAATGGTGTCGGCGGCATTTTTTTACTTCCTGTTTCAAAAAGAGATTTATATAATTCACTGTTGGCAGGATCGCCGGGCCTTATGTTGTTGTTATTTATTTTACCATCTTTTTTAAAAAGACTATCATAGGAATTTAAAACATATCCATCCTGGTGTGATGCTGCATCATGGCATCCCGACTTTGCACAATTTGTTTGAAATATGAGAAGCACTTCCGCTTCGAAACAAACGGCCGCACTACCTGTTCCCCCTCCTGTACCTCCGCCACCTGTTGCACTGCCACCACCGGCAGGTGTAAAAACAGGCTGATCCGGCGGTGTATGTTTACATGCCCACATTACAATAGAAATAAAAACAGATACTATTATCAGCAGCTTGTTCATTCTTAATAAATTATTTTAGGGGCTTGCAGCGATTAATGATCACATCCATATTATATCCATCACAAAATCCTCTCACAATAATGCTATCACCTGCTTTTGCATTTTTAATTTCTTCACCTTTATCCATTATACATTTCACACCAAACATTTCATCGGATGTTTTTAAAGTGTAAAAAATTTCTCCATCTGCATTTTTTCCGATCTCTTTTATTTCACCGGTTATCTCCACTTTTTTCTCACCCAGTTTTTCAGGAACATATTTTTTTTGTGCAGCATTTTCGTTAGCACTAAACTCATTGAATAATTGTATG
Source organism: Chitinophagaceae bacterium (assembly GCA_036564845.1). Taxonomy (GTDB): domain Bacteria; phylum Bacteroidota; class Bacteroidia; order Chitinophagales; family Chitinophagaceae; genus Ginsengibacter. The sequence continues at coordinate 32,183 of DATCOF010000230.1, forward strand.
GCAGTAACTTTTATGGCATCTCCGTCCAAAGGATCTTTGAAAGGTTTGTTCCATATTTTATAAACAATAACGCTTCCCAGCACCAGAATAATAAGGATAGATATTAGTACTACGGATCTTTTGCTCATAATTGTTGTTACACTAAAAATATCTAAAATGCAAGTGGCTATTGATGCAAATTTGCTGAACAGGAATAAAAAACGATTAAGCAGGGAGAAAGGTTGCTTATAAAACTTTTATTTATTCATCACATAATTTTCTACAGGCATCCTGTTGGAGATACTTCTTGCAAGCGTCATTTCATCTGCATACTCAAGTTCTCCTCCAAATGCAATACCGCGGGCTATCGTAGTAATTTTAAGGGTGATATCTTTTAGTTTTTTGCCGATATAATAAATGGTAGTGTCGCCCTGTATGTTAGGGCTTAATGCAAAAATTATTTCTTCACACTCTTCATGTTTTACACGGTTTATCAAAGTATCTATCTGCAATTGATCGGGGCCAATGCCATCTAACGGAGATATTATTCCACCCAACACATGGTACAGGCCATTGTATTGTTGTGTGCTTTCAATCGCGATCACGTCACGGATATTTTCTACCACACAGATCATGTCCTGCCTGCGTAAATTGTTTGCGCAGATGTTGCACAAGTCTTTATCAGCAATGTTGTGACAGCGAGAACAGAACTTAATTTCTTCTCTCATCTTTTGAATAGTCTCGCTGAAATTTTTTACTTCAGAAATATCTTTTTTTATCAAATGCAAAACCAGTCGCAGGGCAGTTTTTTTACCAATGCCCGGCAGCCTTGCAAACTCGTTCACAGCATTTTCTAAAAGAGAAGAAGAGAAGATCATAGCAGCAAAGATAAGAAGCCAGAGGAGAAGTTATAAGAGATGAGTTATCAGTTAATGGTTGTTTATTTAGGAAGTTCTATGTCAATATCTTTTTCAAAATTTTCTCTCACAGATAATTTTTGCGCTATGCTGTAAACTTTTTCCGGTTGTATTTTTTTAGCAAAATTGCCGGGATCCCAAATACTATTTTTATTATCATCATACAATATCCTCATTTCATATTCACCGGGATTAAAGAGAGATGAATTCCATATTTCCGATGTAAGCGGGTAAGCATTTACCACTACATTATTTTGTACAAACTGCAGTACAGGATTTTTGGTCTTATCTAAATTTATAAATTTAAGTTTTACAATGCCATAATCATTTTCACCTTTTGTTTTAAATCGAAGTGTATCCGATTTTGCCAATGCAAGGCCTGTACTATCAGTAGCAAAATCTTTAGCGATCACAAGTTTATACGCTGCATCCTGAACCCATTTGGTTTTTATTATAATATTTTTATTGGTGCTGTCAGTGGTTACCATAACATCTTTAATAATATTATTGAGCGTATCAGTGAGTAATACTTTTTGTTTATCAAGATTTTTAAGTGGCTTATTAAATTCAACAACAAGATCCTTTTGTACATCCTGTTTTTCCGATAAAATATTTGAAGTAAATTTTAATTTTTTTTCTGTTGATGCTGTAACTTTTGGTTTTTCTTTTTCTTCTGCATACGCATATAAAGTAACCGGCGTAGTATTGCTGTTAACCATCACAGAATTATTTGCAAAAGCAAAAAGTTCCAGTTTACTGTTCCACGTCCTGCTGCCATCAACATCTTTTAAAGTATACACTTTATACTCTCCGGCTGCAAGATTCTGAAAAGAAAAATTTCCCAGGCTATCAAGCCGGGCAATGTATTTTGGTTTTAGTTTTACAACTGCCGTATCATCTAAATTTTTATACAACATAACAATCATTGTGCTGTCAACCTTTCCTGTTTCAGCTTCCTGAACTTTTCCTAAAAAGGTTAATGAATCGATGGTAGCGCCGGTTGAAAAAACATACCTGAAGTTTTTTATAATATTATTTTCATTTATATCCCGGATGGAATTTCCAAGATCTATTGTATAAGTGGTGTTAGGCTCTAAAGTATCACGCAGCCTGATGGTTACACTTTTTAGTTTATAATCGATGTAAGGATTTTTTTTTGGTGTTGGTGACACTAATAAATTTTGTTGCAGGTCCTGTATCTGCACATACTCATCAAAATATAAATTGATGTGGTTGCCGGTAAAATTTGTTGCCGGTTGTTTTGGAACGGTGCTTACAAGTACGGGTGGCAGTGTATCTCTCGGACCTCCGGTTGGCGCTACTATTTGAGCACAGCCGGATATCAATGACTGCATTTCAAATAGAGAAAGGAGCAGGAGGATAAAAAAAATAATTCGTCTCATCTGGTACATCTTGCTTTATCGTGTGCAAACATAAATTCTTTATCCATTCTTCTTTCCCAATAATCTATTAAATCCCATAAATCGTGGTTCAGGCTTCTTCTTCCTGCATTTCGTGCAATGCAACTTCCAATTTATTCTCTTTTACAAAATTGCACCAGTGGCAATCTTCTTTACCGCAGCCGGTATAAAAATCACGTTCCTGAATTTTTTGCCAAACGGTTGTTACCTGTTGCAAAACGGTTTCAATATCCTGCGGCTGAATGATCACTTTTATTTTTCTATATTCTTTCTTTTTATCAGGCTCTACAAAATCAAATTCGGTGCTGATAACTTTCCATTCTTTTTTATCGTAGTTATCAATTAAAATTTTGTAGAACACAGCCTGCCGCCAATAATCGCCACCATTGGGGTATTTGTCATCAGGCGGAGATAATTTTTCCTTAGTATAGTTGCTGGTTACATCGCCGGTTTTATAATCAACAACGTTCACTTCTTTACCATTGAATTCAAGTTTATCAATCTTCCCTTTTAATGGAACATTATTTACAACAACATTTTTTATCATCCTTTCTACTGCAATAATTTTATTCCAGGTGTTTACATATTTATCATAGTAATTTGCCAGCACTTCTTCGCCGTATTCCATTCTTCTTGCAAAAGCTTCCCTGATAAAGTTTTCGCGGTGGCGGCTCATGTACCATTTAAAATCTTCTATCAATAATTCTTTGGTATGAAATTGTTGCTTTTCATGTTGCTGCATTTTTTCAAAAAGCTTTTGAACAGCAAAATGTATGGCACTTCCAAATTCTGTATTCTCTGATTTGCCTGAAGGAATTCGTAAAAGATTTTTAAAATAAAACTCCAGCGGGCATTTTAAATAATTGTTTAGTGATGTAACATTCATCACAAATTTTTCCAGCAAACCTGAAATAAAATCTTCTTCGGATTTTTCAATCTCCGGTGCCATAGATGTAAAGTTCAATACTTCAAAATCCATCAACTCTTCTTCGGGTAATCCAATTTTTTCCATCGGCAATTCATGCGTTTGTAAAATTTCTGCAATAAACATTGAAGGCTCTAATTCCTTTCCATCCGCTTTATATTTTACATAAGATATCTGCAAATATTTTTCTGCTCTTGTAAGTGCAACATAAAATAACCTGCGCAGCTCTTCATCATCATTGGCTGCAGGCAGCGAAGAAAAAACTGTATCAGGAAATTTAAATCCACCAGATGGTTTTCTTTTCTTTTCCCATAGAGAAGCATTTACGCCCGTAACAAACACATGCTCAAACTCCAATCCTTTGGAACCGTGTGCTGTCAATAGGTTCACACCTTTATCACTGCCTGAAACCTGTATCATGGAAAGCGGAAGATCTTCTTTTTCCATCAGGTCGATGATAGAAATTAATCCTTGCAAACTCAGCAAAGGGTTGCGTGAAGTTTCTTCTTTTATAAAATCTAATAAAGCTGTGAGCAATTGCATCAGCTTTATTTTTTCATCGCTCTTCATTATATAACTGAGCACACCTGCATTGCGGACAATGTTTTCAAAAAGCTGTTGTAAAGGAAGATTTGAAACATCAGCAATTAAATTTTCAATTGTCTTGCTAAGGTTTTTTAAGGCATCCGGTATGCTTTTATCAAAAAGATTTTGCGGAGGTTTGTTGGCTTTGTCAAACAATAATTTTCTGATGGAAGTAAGTTCTCCATCATGCCTTTTATTATTTGTTTCAACTGTAAGCTTTGCAATTTCAATCGGTGGAATTTTATAAAAATCAAAATGCAATATTTCGAAAAGTATTTCATCACCGCCATAAGGAATATCATGTTCAGCAGCAAGATACCTCAACAGTTGAATTATTTTTTTTGCAAACGGATGCTGAATGATATTGATGCTTCGCTTTGAGAAAACAGGGATATTTTTTAGCCTGAAATATTTTATAAGGTCTTCGCCATATTTATTTTCTTTAAAGATCACAGCGATCCGCCCCGGCTGAATGCCTTTCTGCACCAGCGCTTCAACCTTGTTGGTAACATCCGCCATTTCATCTTTAATGGTTTTATATTCAACAATTGTAGGATGATGCAACATCCCCATCAGCTCTTCTCTGGATGAAATAAGATTCTTACTTAACCCTTCAAACTTATTAATGAGCCTTTCATTATTTCTTTCGATCAGGGTTTTTGAAATATCAAGAATGCCTTGCGTGGAGCGATAGTTATTGGTGAGTACAATTTTTAAAAGGTCAGCATAACCATTGGCAAAAGTTTCCATGTTCTCAATGTTGGCTCCCTGAAAACGGAAGATGCTTTGATCATCATCACCCACAACAAATACATTTGGGTTCTCCCAATAACTCACCAATAGTTCAACAATTTTATTTTGCGTTCCGCTGGTGTCCTGGTATTCATCTACCAAAATATATTGATACTTTTCCTGGTAGTTGGCCAACAGGGTTTTATTTTCTTCAAAGGCTTTTATCACCCAGTTTATCATGTCATCAAAATCATACAGGCTGTGCTGCTTCATCATATCCTGGAAATGCTGAAACTCATTTACTGCCGCACAAAGCTTTTCCATTTTTAATTTCTCATCCTCATAGGCAGGTTTATAATCACCTTTTTCCCATTGACCTTTTCTTGAATTTTTATAGCGAAAGTTATCATCCGTTTTTATTCTTTCCAAATACACATCAATTCTTTGCTGCAAAAAATCAGGGTTCCATCCTTCCCGCTTCATGGCAGAAAATAAATTTTGAAGATTTTTTATTTCATAATAAACATCTCCACGGTATCTTTTTAATAAATGATTTTTAGGAAAACTATCTATCAACTCTTTAAATAATTCTATCTTCTGAAGCTCTGAAACCGGGTTCAGTGCGCTCTTTTCGAACAATGACAAATTTTCCTGGATGATATCATTGCAAAAAGAATGGAAAGTATAAATGTTTACTTTATATGCATCAGCACCAATGAATTGCAACAATCTTCTTCGCATGGCAATAGCACCGGCATCTGTATAGGTAAGGCATAAAATATTTTGAGGAGATACGTCAGTTTCCAATAAGATCTTTCCAATTCTTGCAGCAAGTATTTGGGTTTTACCAGTGCCCGGACCTGCAATAACCATCACCGGACCTTCAATTGTATCAACAGCTTTGCGTTGCTCGGTATTTAGCTTTTGATATTCTTCTGTAAATCTTTTTTGGAGAATGTTCCTGTAATCGTACATGTTTTTCAAAGTTACGAAGGAAGTATATAATATATTTATTGTAATAAGTACCTGGCTTTAGTTACTTTATATACTCTATTTACTTCTAACTCTATCCCGGCATTCTGGTAATATATTTTTCCATTTGTTTTACCTGGTCAACAATCTGGGGCGTAGTTGGTTTAAGTTTTTTTACTTTTCTAAAATATTCCTTTGCCGCTCTAAATTCTCTTTTGTTTATCATGATAGACGAAAGCTGTAAGTAAGCAGCAGCCTCATTTTCCTTATCGGGCAACCCGGAGCGTATTGCCTGTCTAATATATTTTTCTGCTTCTTTAATATTTCCTTTTTGCATGGAAAGCATACCAAGCTGCAGGTGGTTTGCACCTTCAGCTTCCTTCATCGGGCTGCCTAAAGAAAGACTTTTTTTCATGTGTGTTTCGGCAGATGCATAATCCTGTTTTACCATTGCGAGGTTTCCTTTTATGGTAAAATAAACTGACCGCACAGGTTTAATAAGTAACGCGGGAAACCAGATGGAATTAATAACTTTTTCAGCACCTTCCATATCACCGGTTTCCATATAACCCTGTATCAAACGCATCGGTCCGAATAAAAAGTGGCCTACAATAAAAATAACGGCGATCAAATACAAAATAAAGGATGGCCAAAAGCCTGTTACAATATTTACCACAATGGCCCCGATCAATAATAATACCCCCAGCAACAACCGGTATTTAATAATAAAATTCAAAAACTTCATGATAAGAAAAATTAGGATGGCAAAGATAAGCTTAGCAAACAGATTAAAGAGATAATGAATGGCAGAATCCATTATTTTTGCAGTCCTCAAAAACTGGTCCCGTAGTTCAATGGATAGAATAGAAGTTTCCTAAACTTTTGATACAGGTTCGATTCCTGTCGGGACTACCATACCGGAAAGGCGCAAATTTTCACCGTCTTTCCGGTTTTTCATTTCTATCAAACCCGTACCCAGACCGTATATCAGCTTCACAGCTTCATTAAGCCTGGGAGTTCGATATTGAAAACCGTCAAAAATTAATTTTTCCGGGTATATTGAACTTATAATTTGTCGCTGCTGAATTACAGTTCCATTTTCAAACAGTGTATTCAAATTACATAAGTTATTTACAGCGTCTTTTAATAATCCTTCAATACTATTTTCTTTATTTGAAAAAGAGGAAAGTTTTGATTCCAGTATAGATATTTTATTTGTGCAGTCGAGCTTTAATTCCTTAAAGTCTTCAGGATCTAGTTTCTGGTCAGCAACCATTTCTCTTGCGTTCTTAAGCCTTGTATTAAGTACTTCGATCTGAGATAATATGTCATTGCGATCACCTTTTTTATTCTTTACTTTTTCATAGAAGGCTTCTTTTAAAGTGTAAATGATTAAATCCTTAATTCCTGGCTTTGGTACAAATTTTTTGAGTTCTTTTAAAAAAAGATCATTTGCATTGTCGGATTTAAACCTGCAACCACAGGGTGAGATACAATGATAATAGTAATAATGTTTGTATTTACCCTTTGAAGCACTTCCTGTTAACATGCGATTACATTTTGGACAGATTAAAAATCCCCTTAGTGGCATTTTTTTATCTGATGACATTTTAGTCAGGTGTCTTGAACTTCTTTTCCTTCCTGAAAGAATCTCCTGAACCTCATAAAATAATGCTTCTGAAATTAGGGGTTCATGTTTTCCCTGAACAATGTCTAGTTCTTCATCTTTGAATTGGAGAATTTGTATCTTACCACAATACACAGGATTTCGAATTGCATTCCAGAAATTACTCTTACTGCATTTAATTCCCTTTTTGTTAACCTCTTTTCTTATTGGGTCAGATGCAAATTGACCGTTAGCAATTTCCTGAAATGCCCATCTCATAATGGAAGCTTGCGGTTCTTTTGGTGCAATGTATTTCCTGCCACTTTCATCTGTCTTGTTTATATAACCTATTGGAGCTGTGGACATCCAACGACCTTCTTTTTTTGCGCGCCTCATTCCAAAAAAAACATTCAGAGCCCGCCGATCGTTTTCTACCTCCGGTGCCGCAAGATAAAATGCCAGCATCATCTTATTTTCAGGAATGGATAAATCCAATGGCTGTTCTATTGCCTGCGGCTCAATACTTAATTTACGTAGGATATTTATCATTTGGTAAGCATCACCGGCATTCC
>DATCOF010000231.1:0-11463 GCA_036564845.1 Chitinophagaceae bacterium
CACCTCTTAATTGATACCTACAAAACGTTCATTCCATTGAATCTTCTCAAAAAGATATCTATTGAAATTATTAGATATGCCTTGTAGTAGTCCAGCTTGATATGGAAACAATTTATCCATTTTATTGGTTTGACGTCAAATTAAAATCAAGTATTTATTGGTTTCAGTGCAAATCATTTTTATTTTTTGAATTTGGCATTAAAAATCGTGATTTGTTGGGCAATTTGAAACTGTCAGCTTTAAAGAAAGATTATTATAGTTTTACTTAATATCTCTGCAATCTGTTATTAATGTTGCTATTGACACTCCACTATTTTTAAAAATTGTAACGAGCCTCAAGAGTTATTTAGCAGTATCTCAGTTTTAAAATAATTCTTTTTAAAAGTGCTTGACCGTGAAGCAATAGGTTGTAAGTTTGAAATATGGCAAATACATTCAAACGGCCCAAAGATACAAACCAAAGAGAAAAAAGTTCTTATAATGCATTTTAAATATCTTTTCTAATTGATATATTTAATGTTCTGGTGTTCCAATATTCTATCAAAACATTTATCATCAACCTCTATTAGGGAGCGATGTTTATAATTTAGCTTTTGTTGTTATCTACAACAAAATATTTTCAATTGAGCATTTGTTCCAGGCAAACATATTATACTTTTTATTTTGGAAGTTGTACATTGTATTATAAATAATTTTTCTACAATAAAAATTGATTGCCTAAATGCTTAGTACACTTATAAAGCTCGGCGAGCAACTTAGTGATGGAAGAGGAGAGTGGGACGATATTATTGATTTTCCGAACACTTCCAAAGAGCGTGAAAAAGATATAAAATGCTATGTTGCAGAATTGGTGTTTGATTTGGATTTGAATACGGTATATGTCGCTGCGGAACTTAAAAAGGAATATGAAGAGAAGGATTGCTTAAAATTTAAAAACATCAAAATTCAAGGAGGAAACAACAAAGCTATTTATTGTTGCGTAGAATCAGGAAAAACCGAACAAATACGTAAAACTTTCTTTGGTACCATTGATGGAAAAGGAAAATTGCCCATACAGGGCCAATTTCAGGAATTAATCAAAAAAGATTATCCTCAATTTTCAGATACATCTCTTTTTGCTTTACTTCCCAAAATATTTACGCTTAAAACTACATTTGAAGTAAATTTTACGGTCGTAAAAGAAACAAAAGGGAAAAATGAACTGGTTATAGACGAAAAACTTTTATTTGAATCGCTTTCTCTCAGTTTCCCCAGTAAGGTTGTATTGATTTTTACAAGTGTAATTTGTTCTTCTTTAGGGATCAATAATGCTACTCCTATAGCAGATATTGAGGGCTATGATACATTTATCAAAGCTAAGTTTTTAGACAAAAAGCAAAATACATTAAAAAGCAATAATTCAAAACGGGTTTGTTATGCTACTGGTAAACTTTTAGAAGATGTATCCGTGGTGGAGTTTGCTGACCGTTACAGCCTGAACAAAATGTTTGTGAAGGAGACCAAAAATTTCGTATCTGGGTTTGATAAAAATAATTTTGGTATTAACTACCAGGTTAATATCGAAAACCAACTTTATTTAAGTAGAGCATCTAAGTATTTGCTTGAACATGGAAAAATAAGAATTGCCGGGATTGATCATTGTATTATACCACAGTTTTTGCAACGTACGAATATCGACTTGAAATATTTATTATCGGGTATTCTAAAAAAAACAGATTTATTATTTCAAACCGAGGAATTTGATGAGATGGTAACGGCAATTGAATATGAAACCGAAGAGCCCTATTGGATTACCTATTTAGCTTTTGAATCGGATGGTAACTTTTTTAAAACGATCAATGAAATAAAAGATGTTAGCAAAACTCATTTTTATAAATTGATAGACAAGGTTCGCGGAATTGACAATTATTTCAGAAATGATTTGAGCTATGCAGTGGATTGGCAATCAGTGATGATTAGTTATGGGAAACCCATAAAATTCAATCTCAGCACCATCTACTCAATAATACCTGTCAGGAAAGATAAAGAAAAGAAAAATGAAGTGCTTGCAATCTTCAAAATGATTTTTGAGAATCGAAAGATTGAGCCTAATAAAATTTACAAACATTTCTGCGATCTTATTTTATGTCACCGTTACAAGCGATACGAGGCTTTTAAGAACATTAAAAAATACGATGACCAGTATTTTGATTTTGCTATCAGGGATTCAGTATTTAAATATTTGGCTTTGGTTACTTTTTTGAAACAATTAAATCTTTTAAATGATATGGAACAAAATGAAACGACCTTACTTCCAACTGAAATACTACCAAATGAATATGGTCAACGAATAGATCTTTTCTTTAAACAAATGGATTATAACAGTGACCAAAAGGCAATGTTTTATTTGGGGAGGATGTTAAATGCTGTTGCTTATTTACAAAAGGATAAAAATAAAACGGTACTGGAGAAAGTTAATTTTAGCGGAATGGATAAATCGGATATTTTACGGCTTCGTAATAGTTTGATTGAAAAAGCACAACAATATAATAAAGTTGATAAAGTGCTTTTCCCGGATGCTAATTTCTCCGAGTTTTTCAATTTTAATACATGGACAATGAAACCTGAAGAATCTGTGTTTTTCCTGCTTTCCGGTTACTCCTTTGGGCTTATAAAAAATCAAACTAATCCACAATAAAATTTAAAAGATGTCACCGATTAACAAATCTATTATTTCAGAAAATTCTGATTTCCTATTTATTTATGATGCAACCCTATGTAATCCCAATGGTGATCCCGACCAGGAAAATAAACCAAGAATGGATTATGATACTGATACCAACCTTGTGACGGATACCCGTATCAAGCGTTCTATCAGAGATTACCTAAAAGCAAGCGGCAATGAAATATTTGTTGATATGGAAGGTGATATAAAGGTTAGTCCAGACTCAAAGTTAGAAGCTGTAATAAATAGATTGTTAGTCAATGAAAAGGAAATGGGTATTTTTTTTGGCGATCATGAGGACATGAAGAAATCCTTTATTGAGATAACAAAAGAAAAAAGTGCTGCTAATACTGTATATAAATTACTTCAAAACAAAAAGAATAAAAACATCAAACTAAATAACTATATTTTAGAACAAATAGTGAAAGAGAAATTTATTGATATCAGAATGTTTGGTAGTGCCTTTGCAGTCGAAGGTTTTACAAAGGCATATACGGGAGCTATTCAATTAAATTGGGGCTATTCGCTTCATAAAGTTGATTTGTTAGACTCGAATACCATTGTAACAACGATGAATGACGGTAATAGCACTTTTGGTAAAGACTACCGTGTGCATTACAGCATGTTAGCTTTTAACGGGACTATCAATAAACATGTAGCCAAAACAACCGGTCTAAGTGTGGATGATAGGGATTTATTCAGAAAAATGATCTGGGAAAGTATATCTGCAATGCCGACACGATCAAAACTAAATCAGTATCCGAAGCTATACGTTGAAATTATATATAATGATGGATTTACCAATGGTTGTTTGGGTGATTTACGTAACTATTTGGAAACAACACCAGTCGATCATGTACGAACAATCAGTGATGTGAAAATTAATCTTTCCAAACTTAAAACAGCAATAGAAAGTAATACAGGTGAAGGCAAACCAATTAAGGAAGTGTTTTTTAAAAATAGTATCGATGATACGCAATTCTAAAGTGAGTTATGGAAATTTTACAGTTTGATTTAAATGGAAAATTTGCCCATTTTAGAAAGTATTATGCTAATAATACAGCCATGAGTTACAGTATTCCGCCAAGGACAACCATCATGGGAATATTGGCCGCCATTTTGGGTAAACCACGGGACAGTTATTACCAGGAATTATCTTCTGGAAATATTAGAATAGGAATTGCTTTAAAAGTGCCGGTTAAAAAAAACTTTCATCGCCTGAATTTATTAAGCATTAAAGGCTTAGGAGATATGAGTAAGTCTTTTGAATCTGATTTTCGAAAAATGTCGGGAAATTCCATTCAAACCCCTTTTGAAGTGGTAACTGGATTACAATTACAAAAAGATGAAGTTCGTTATAGGATTTTCATCTCCTGTTTTGAGGATGGGATAAATACATTTAATCAACTTAAAAGAAGTTTATCGGATCAAAGCCAGGTATATCCGGTTACATTGGGTGTTGCTAATTTTAATGCTTTCATTACCAATTATAAATGGTTTGCTGAAGAAAATATAATTGAAAGGCAAGCAAAGGATGAGTTGGTTTCTTTTAATTCGGCAGTTGATTCAGAAAAAGTTACTGAATTGCAATTTGACAAAGAGGAATATAAGATGAGTTTTGTGGAGGAAGAATTATTAACGTCGGATTTTAAAGCCGATGGCGATAGGGAGGTTTCAAAAATGAACAGGGTTTTGTTTACATCAGGTGATATTCTATTGAAGGTAAGATACACCGGAAAGTTTTACATTCTGCAGGAAACTCATTCATTTCAAACCATACAGTTTTTAGACTAATGGTTTATTATTCCCATAGTGAAACAATTCCAGATAAATCCAAAATAGGAACGAAACTACTCCAGGATCATATCCTGGGTGTTTTGACAAAAGCCTTAAATTCTTTTGAGATTAGCGCAACATTGCATTTAGAGAATGATTACCTGAAAAAGCTTATTTCCGATGCATGCCAATATCACGACTTAGGAAAATACACAAACTATTTTCAGAAATATCTTCTTACAAATGATCCTGTTGACCTTTATTTAAAACAGCATGCACGTTTTGGTGCCTACAGTCTGTTTCAGAAGTATAAGGAGAAAGATATTGTTGTTGCGGTTTTTTTGTACTTTATTATTATTAACCATCATCGTAATCTTGGAGATATAAGAAGTACTGAATTTTCAAGGAAAATAGATTTCAATTCTAACAAGGAAATTTTTGATAAGCAAAAGGCAAATATTTTAGCATCAATAAAAATTATTAAAAATGAATTTGCTGAGGACTTTGAGCCTTTCTTAAATGCTCCTGATAGTAAACTGTTTTACCAGGTTGTAAAGCAAATAACCTACCAGCATCCATCCATTCAAAACTACTTTTTAATCAATTATCTATTTTCCCTTTTGATTGAAGCCGATAAATTGGACGCATCGGATACGCTTTTGTATCCCCGGAAATCTATTGATACCAGTCTCGTAGATCAATATCGTCCTTTGAACTTACCTTCTTCTAAAACAGATAAGGATACTGGTATTAGAGGTTTTGATCAAAATCAGGTGCGTAGTTATGCCCGTGTAAAAACATCTGGATTTTTAGAAAGAGAAAATTGGGCTGCCACAAAACTCTTTACACTTACTGCCCCGACCGGAATTGGTAAAACATTGATTGCTTTGGATTTTGCATTGAAACTGAAAGCCAAAATCCGAAAGATAGAAAATCGTGATGCTCAAATAATTTATGCATTGCCTTTCATAAACATCATTGAGCAGTCCTATGAAGTTTACGAAAAAGTATTTGAAAATCAGGATGTAAATCTATTGGCACATTATCAATATGCTGATGCTTTAGAGCAAATTAAAGGAGGAAAAGATATAGGCAATCCTGATAAGGAAACGAAATATAATCAGAAAGTAATGATGCTGGATACCTGGCAGTGTGATGTTGTCATAACAACTTTCGTGCAATTTCTTCAAACGCTGATCGGAAACAGAAATAAATTACTTAAAAAATTTAATCATTTTGCCGGCTCCGTAATTATATTGGATGAAGTGCAAACATTAAGGTTAGCATACTTGCCATTGGTAGGCGCTGCCTTATACTATTTGAGTAAATTTTTAAATGCAAGGGTGGTTTTAATGACTGCTACCAAACCAAAAGTTTTTGAGTTGGCCAACCAGGAAATACTTGGCGAAGATGATAAGGCAGCAGCAGTTGAATTATTGGATGATTTTGAAGAAGTATTTCAATGTTTTCAAAGAACAGCTATTGTTCCAATGATTGATAAGAAAATAGCGGATGAAAAAGAATTTTTGGAAAAATACTTTTTGGAAAAATGGGATGATAGTAAATCATGCATCATCGTATGTAATACTGTTAAACGTTCCTCCGATCTTTTCAATTTACTTCGTGATAATGTTGATAATCCTATCTATTATCTTTCTACCAATATTGTTCCTTTACACCGACAATCAATTATCCATGCGATACAAAATGATTTAAAACTTGGGTTGAAGCCTGTTCTTGTTTCTACGCAATGTGTAGAAGCAGGTGTTGATTTGGATTTTGATATGGGGTTTCGTGATTTATCCCCGATAGATTCTATTGTTCAGGTGGCCGGCCGGATAAACCGGAATAATAATCCAGGGAAAAAGTATTCTCCTTTATATGTGATTGATTTCGGCGACTGTGAGCGCATTTATGATAAAATAACCATGCAGCAATCACAAAAGGCTTTGAAGAAATTTGCCCCTCAAATAAATGAAGAACAATATTTGGAAATGATAGGGGAGTATTTTAATAACATTTCGGATCGTAGTTCATTTGCTATCTCAAGGGATATTTTCAATGCCATGAAAACCTTAAAATACGATTCTGACGATCCTAAAAAAGATATAGCAGTTTCATCATTCCAGGTTATTTCCGAAACATATCCTGCACTTTCTATTTTTGTGGAATTGGATGATGCGTCCGTTGATATTAAAAACCTTTTTTGTAAATTAATACACAAAGAGATTACGCAGGAAGAATTTTCTAATTCAAAAAAATCTTTTCATCAAAGAATTATTTCCATCCCTTCCCACTTGCCAAAGGCAGATGAAATAAAAAGGAATGAAAAATATCTTTTGTGTGAAGGACTATATTTCATTCCTTATAATGAATTGGCTGATTTTTATGATATAATAACAGGCTTCAACCGGTCAAAAGAAAATAAAGAACACTCAATGTTTTTATAATGTTACAACTTCACCAAACCATCATCCGCTTTCCAGAAATACAGCTTTCCACCCGGGATGCACACAAGCTACGGGGCTATTTTGGCACCTTGTTCCAGGAGCATTCGCCTTTGCTGCACAATCATTTGGAAACAGGAGAAAACGCCTACCGATACCCGTTAGTGCAATACAAAGTGATTGCCGGCGTACCTACTTTAGTGGGCTTCAATGAAGGTGCCGATTTACTGATTGGGTTATTTTTAAAAATCAGAGAACTGCAGATAGGAGGTCGCCGCTGCCCGGTATTGCAAAAAAATATTGAAAGTAAAATGGTGAATATCGGGTTATCTGAAGATTTGCATGCCTATCGTTTTGAAACCCTGTGGATGGCGCTTAGTCAGCGTAATTATGCTGAGTATATGGCAGAACCGGAAGAACAAAAGCCCAAACACCTGAAAGCGATTTTAACGGGTAATATGCTGAGCTTTTTTAAAGCAATGAAGTATACAGCAGAAGCCGCCATACTGGTAAATTTAAAAATTATTGCCGAACGGGAAACACAGTTTAAAAACAATACCATGCTGGCTTTCCAAGCATCTTTCGTTACCAATACATTATTGCCGGGATATATAGGTTTGGGAAAATCAGTGGCCCGTGGCTTTGGTACTATTATTTTAGAAAAGTAAATAATAATATAATACATTACGTCATGCAAATATACCTGAATACTTATGGCACCTACCTGCATGTAAAAGACGATATGTTTGAAATAAGGATACCGGGAAAAGATAAAGAGCCTGCAAAGCAGCATATTGCGGCACATAAAGTAACTTCAATTGTAATGAGTACGTCGGGTGCATTAAGTACAGACGCGGTAATCCTGGCTCTAAAAAATAACATTGATATTATATTCACAAAATCAGATGGGCATCCTATCGGCCGGATTTGGCATAGTAAGTTGGGCAGTACCACTAAAATAAGGAAGCGGCAACTGGAAGCAAGCCTCGGTAAAGAGGCGATAATATTTACCAAAGCATGGATTACAGAAAAAATGACCAATCAACTTGAATTTATAAAAGATTTAAAGAAGCACCGGCCACAAATGGCTAATTTTTTAAATGATAAAATTGTCCGGATCGAAAATCTTATTGTGTCCGTTGATAAATTAGATAAAGATAAAATTGAAGAGATAGCTGATACTATTCGTGGGTTGGAAGGCACTGCCGGAAGATTGTATTTTGAAACTATAAACTATGTGCTGCCGGAGCAATACCAGTTTAATGGAAGAAGTATGCGCCCGGCAAAAGATTCCTTCAATGCTTTTTTAAATTATGGTTTTGGTGTATTGTATTCAAGAGTGGAAAAAAGTCTGATGCTTGCGGGGCTTGATCCTTATGTAGGATTTTTACACCGCGATGATTATAACCAGAAAAGTATGGTATTTGACTTTATAGAGCCATATCGCATTCATGTGGAAACAACAGTATTCCGTTTGTTCAGCGCCAAAAAAGTTAATAAAGCCCATACCGATGAAATTACCAATGGCATTACTTTAAATAAAGAAGGAAAGGAATTGTTGATCACCGCATTGAATGGATATATGGAAAGTGAAACCATACGATATAAAGGCAGAAACCAAACAAGGGCCAACGCCATGCAGCAGGAAGCACACACATTTGCCAATGGTTTAATTGGTAATAAAACGGATATGCCATCTGATAACGACAATTAATATATTTTATCATGATAGCCTGGGTAATGTATGATATTAAGATTGGCAAATCAAGGACGAAAGTAGCTAAGCTTTGCAAGCAGGCTGGTTTGTACAGGGTTCAATTCTCTGTATTTTTAGGTAGCATTGATGTTAATCAAAAAGATACCCTGCAATTACAGATAGAAAGCCTGATTGATGAAGAAACAGATTCTGTATATATTTTTCCCATGTCCAAAAGTGAGTTGCAGGCTACTGTATTGCTGGGGAAAGCATTTGATAAAAAACTGGTAACGGATGAAGTGAAAGCCTTGTTTTTATGACACTAACCCCATCACATATTATTGAATACCTGTATTGTCCGCGGTTTACCTATTTTGAATATGTGCTGGCAATACCTCAATATGAAGAACGGCATTATAAGGTAATGCGGGGACGTGAAGTACATGACGAAAAGCTGGAACAAAATAAGGAATACTTACGCCGCCGGATAGGCGCAGTGGAAAGATATAATGACCAATATCTTACTAATGATTTGCTCAGGGGAAAGATTGATGAAGTGCTAAAACTGGAAGACGGATCAATGGCGCCACTTGACTATAAGTTTGCTTTTTATGAAGACAAAATATATGATACCTACAAAACCCAATTGTTTTGCTATGCCTGGCTGATAGAAGAATGTTTTGGTTGCGAAGTAAATAAAGGTTATTTGGTATATACCCGGAGTAATAATAAATTAATTGAGGTATCCATTTCGCCATCTGATAAGCAATTGGTAAGGGAATGTGCAAGAGAAATAGAAAACATTATCAGCCGAAATTTTTTTCCAAAAGCAACTAAATACAAGCTGAGATGCGTAGATTGCACTTACCGGAATATCTGTATTAAATAGGGAGTTCCGGGTTTCATTTTATTTTATAAATATGCAAAACAAGGTGCAAGGTTCTGATACTAAATATGCTGCGTTTACGGAAATGGTAATGGAAACGGCCATTATAAGTTCTTTGACATATTGGAAAGCTTTAAATAACGGAATAGAAAATTGGTGCAATTTATTAGTACTTAATAAATTAGTTAAAAAAACGGCTTAAACAGCAACATCCATAACAAGAAGGATTGAAACTATACTACAATGTCGCAATCAGAAACAAAGATATTTGCTTAAACAGCAACATCCATAACAAGAAGGATTGAAACTAAATATTGCTTCTTCAGGCGTGAAAAATCTGAAGTCTTAAACAGCAACATCCATAACAAGAAGGATTGAAACAAATCCTACAAAGATGTAGCAGGGATTCTAACTATTGCTTAAACAGCAACATCCATAACAAGAAGGATTGAAACAAAGCCTCTATGCAGGGTGAAATATCGGTTTGGTAACTTAAACAGCAACATCCATAACAAGAAGGATTGAAACTTGTTTGTTTTCGGATTGGAGCAATTCAGGATTTTCCTTAAACAGCAACATCCATAACAAGAAGGATTGAAACAAAACTTCTTGTGGTCAGAGGATAAAGGATTTTTAAGCTTAAACAGCAACATCCATAACAAGAAGGATTGAAACAAAGCTCCGGTTATTGTATAGGAGCTATCTGTTTTAACTTAAACAGCAACATCCATAACAAGAAGGATTGAAACAAATACCTTGTTGTCCCTGGCGCTTGAACGCTTCTCCTTAAACAGCAACATCCATAACAAGAAGGATTGAAACTAAAATCAAGGAACTCACAGCCGTTATCATCTTCAACTTAAACAGCAACATCCATAACAAGAAGGATTGAAACTAACAAATTACTCTAATGGAGGTTCACCGGGGTATTGGCTTAAACAGCAACATCCATAACAAGAAGGATTGAAACTGATGTGGGATAAAGCAAGAAATCCTAAAACAAAAAGCTTAAACAGCAACATCCATAACAAGAAGGATTGAAACAGGACGGTAAAGAGGTTGTTATGTATGATACTTTGGACTTAAACAGCAACATCCATAACAAGAAGGATTGAAACAAGATAATGGGATATATATTGAATCCGGATGGCAGTCTTAAACAGCAACATCCATAACAAGAAGGATTGAAACTTTGGCCCCATACATAAGTACTTAGGTTTAAGCCCGTCTTAAACAGCAACATCCATAACAAGAAGGATTGAAACATAGAACCACTACAGATACTAACAATATTCGGTTCGACTTAAACAGCAACATCGATAACAAGAAGGATTGAAACCAGGAACAGGAAAGATGGGTAGAGGATGAAAAAGAAACTTAAACAGCAACATCCATAACAAGAAGGATTGAAACTAAAGTCTCTTTTGTTGCTCAACAGCGAGTTGGTGGCTTAAACAGCAACATCCATAACAAGAAGGATTGAAACTTTTGACAGCTTACATAATCGTTCAGCCTCTTTTTTCTTAAACAGCAACATCCATAACAAGAAGGATTGAAACATAACCTAACATCGGCGAAAAGTCTTCCATAATCATCCTTAAACAGCAACATCCATAACAAGAAGGATTGAAACAAGTTTGGATTTGAAGGGATGAAAGTAATTGATACGCTTAAACAGCAACATCCATAACAAGAAGGATTGAAACCCCCATACGAGCGGACGTACATTGCTTTCAGAATCTACTTAAACAGCAACATCCATAACAAGAAGGATTGAAACTGTAAACGGAAAGTGAATAGACAGCCCATAATGATATCTTAAACAGCAACATCCATAACAAGAAGGATTGAAACTTTGGCCCCATACATAAGTACTTAGGTTTAAGCCCGTCTTAAACAGCAACATCCATAACAAGAAGGATTGAAACATAACCTAACATCGGCGAAAAGTCTT
>DATCOF010000232.1:0-6536 GCA_036564845.1 Chitinophagaceae bacterium
CAGTCATTATTATAGTGCAGGGTTTTCAAATGAAGAAGGGGATAAAGAGTTACCTTTTTTGAATTTAAGGCTTTATAGTAACTCTTGCTAACAAATTTATTTTTCGTGCCCCCTTGAACTTACATACAAATTTATTATTTCGTAGCTATTGGGAAGCCGACTGTAATCGCAAGTATTGATATTATTGAATATGTAAAATTTGCAAAATAGTTGTAATCCATAGCTAACTCATCTTTGTTGATTCCGAACTCATGTAAGTATCTAAAGTCAATGAAAGCATTTTTATGCCTTTCTAACAATTCATCAACATGCTTTTTAATTGTATTGTTGTCTTTCTTAGGAAGTACAGAGGGAGGCATAGGATTATTCATACTTCCAATTTTTATATACAAATTTGGATAACCATAAAATTTATCATGTAACTGATAGTGTTCAATAATATTTGATTGTACATCATTTGGTAATAAAGAAAATAAATTTTTCAAATCATGCTTATTAGGGATTTGAATTTTATGCTGCATCAATAATCCTTTTAATGCTAATTCCATACTAAATGCTGCTGTGACCATTGGAAAGGGTAATTTTCCCAACGATTGCAATTGACCTTCTGTATTAACATCTAAAATCTCTGCATTAAAATAAATTTCTTTAGCACCAACCGAGCTTTTTTCTAAAAAATCTTTAGCAGTTGAACAAATAAAAATTGGGTTATTAAAATCTTGCATCATCAAATATATCAAACAGTATTTAACTCAGAGCCGCTGGGGTGTTCAAAAAGGTTTTGTGAGTTAAACTGCACCAACAACTGTACTACTCAACCCAATGTGTGGCTTCAAGCTGATGAAAACTTTGGAATATTCAATGGTATAGAAATAAATAAAAAGCCGGGCTACTAAAAAGAAGCCCGGGACTAATCAAAAATCTTAACCATTTATCTTAACACTGAGAAACTATATAAAAGACGATGACTGTTTTTAGTTGGTTGCAGTGCTTATTTCAATTTGTAAATCTTTAACAATAAAAAAAGGGGCCGGATAAAAATCCACCCCTGTTATAATCCAATATCCTATGAAAAACCGAGTTCTCCTCCCGAAGTCTCGGGAGAAATATTTTATTTAATTACCAAGTTGATTTAAAAGTTTTTTCAAACTCCGGAAAGTTTTTTGTTTTATAAGCACCCTCTCCAAAATATTTTAATATCCTTTCTAACTCTTTCGGCTCTAAGTAACCGGCAACAGGGATTGGCGCCGAATTCTCATCAGCAATAATTACTGTTGTCGGGAAAGAAGCTCTTCCATATGAAAGAAACAATGCAAAATCATTTATCTGGTATTTATCATTATACCTATACGTTTTTTCTTTCCATATTATTGCATCCTTCGTTTCTGCATTTACTTTTACTGAATAAAAATGTTCATTTATATAATCTATCACTTTACTGTTAGTGTACGTTTTTTTATCCATCACTTTGCACCAATAACACCAGTCAGTATAAAGATCAATAAGTATAGGTTTGCTTTGTTCCTTTAACTTTATCGATGCTTCATCCATTTTTAGCCATACAATTTTTTCGTTTGCGGCAGTTTTAAATGCAACAGAACAAAAAATTATCAAACAAAAGAATAAAGTAGGTTTTAGTTTTTGCATATCTTGTAACTATTAACGAATTAGCCGGTAATTTATTGAGTAATTGAAATTAATTATTATCTACTGATACTTAAATTTATAAAACTTAAAAGATGCATAAAATTGTTTTAGCCATTACCGGGGCAAGTGGTTCAGTTTATGCAAAAATATTACTGGAGAAATTACTGGCAATTAAAGAACAATGGAGCGAATTAAGTGTGGTAATGACAGAAAATGCAAAACTTGTTTGGAAAACAGAATTGGATAACCAGGATTTTGATAAATACGATGTACGCTTTTACTCACAACAGGATTTTTTAGCACCCTTTGCATCGGGGTCAGGCAATTATGATACAATGATAATTGCTCCCTGCAGCATGGGAACTTTAGGCAGAATTGCAACAGGCGTATCCAACGATCTTATCACAAGAGCGGCTGATGTTATTTTAAAAGAGAGAAGAAAATTAATTTGTGTAATAAGAGATACTCCCTATAATCTTATTCATATCCGCAACATGGAAACCGTAACTCTTGCCGGTGGTATCATTTGCCCCGCTACACCATCTTTTTACAGCAAACCAAAAACAATTGAAGAAGCTGCGGCCACAGTTGTAGACAGAGTTATTGACCTTGCAGGTTTACAGATCAACACATTTAGGTGGGGGGGATAAAAATTGCTCTAAAATAAAAAAAAACGCTGCCCCGAATTTCGAAATAACGTTTTCTAAAATATTTTATTAGAGATCTATCTTAGATCTACTACTTCTACTTTGGGATATTGTTTTGCATCAAACACAAACATTGCATCAGGCAAAGGGGTATTTGTCGTCATAGTTACAATGCTGTAGGTATAACGGTTGCCATTCTTTTCAAAAATTTTTGTTTGTCTTATGGTTTGAGTGGCTTTATCAATATCAACCAAAACTTTAAAAAATGTTTTGCTTTTATCAATAGGCGTTAATTCAATTTCCTGCATTGTTTTGCCGCCAATTTTTACATCAGGGTTTGTTTTGTACAAAAAATCTTTATCGTAAAAATTAGTAAACATTTTTTGTGGTGTAATTGTGGTAGCAGAACGTTCCACATTATTTATCTGCACTTCATTGCTCGATTTATCATACGTCCATGTTGTATTGCCATCACTATAAATTTCCTGCCCTGTAATATTTATTTTATACTTTGTTCCTTTTAAATTTACTGTTCCTGTTTTTGAACCCTGAACTTTTCCAGCAGAATTTTCTATTTTAAGATTAAATTTTGCTGTAACTGTCTTAAAACTTTTAAATTTTGCGCTAACTCCATCTAATACCTTTTTTGCATCTGCATCGTTTTTACCCATTCCTTTCGGTTGTGCAAAAGCTGTGATGTTAGCCAGTAATAAAATTGAGAATAATAAATTTTTCATATCATTTTGTTTAGTTAAATGCCCTCAAAAAAAATTGGTGAGCAAAGATAAGTAATAGACACTTGTTTGATATTAAGAGTTTAAGCCATGCCCTTGACAAACTGTTAATATTATGTTGTGTTAGAGAATATCATTAATCAGGTATCCGTTAATAAAATATGTTTGCATCAGATATGGTATCGCTTTCCTTTCTAACCTGCCTACCGGCAGGCAGGCTTCAACCTCTCTTTTGAGTACATCTGTACTATAATTTTTATTGATATTTTTCAAACTCTTAATTAATTACAATGCCTGAAAACGTTTCTATTTCGCAAAGGGAAAATTATTAGCCTTCTCAATTCTCTGAATTTGTATGGTGGCTTTCAACGGCAGAAAAAGAACTTTTGGTTGATAGCGTAGTGGACCGCAACCGGTTTAAAATTGTAGGAATGACCGTGCTTACAACATGGATGTTTGCAACATTGGCATGGACATATTTTTTCTCTACCATAATTGATAATGCATTTTTATTTGCAGGGCTTGGATTATTTATGGGCTTTATTATTCTTACAATTGACAGGGCATTAATAAAAGGGATCACAAAATTCAACAAGAATAGATTCACGCCACTTTTGTTTAGAGGCTTGCTGGCACTAACTATTGGCGTTTTTATGGCACAGCCTGCAATATTGTACATGTTTAATAAAGAAATAAAACTGCAGACTTCCCTTGATAACGAAAAAAAGAAAATTCAAAAAAGAGAAGAGCTTGATGCAGTTTACAAGATCCGTAAAACAGAATTGGCAGAACAAAAAACCACTTTGCAAAATGAGCTTGATAAAAAATATGCTAACGTTTCCAAAGCAAGGGATAATTACATAGCCGAATCGGATGGCAGTGGCGGAACCGGGAAGATCGGGATAAAAGATATTGCGCTTGCAAAGAAAAAAGAATATGAAAAGCTTGATGGAGAATACCAAACACTCACTGCTGCTGATCAGCCAAAAATAAATACGATTGAAAAAGAGCAGCAAACTATTGATGATAACATAAAAAAAGAAGAACAGCTTTTTACTAATTATTTTAATGATGGTTTTTTAACAAGAATAGAAGCGCTTAACAATCTTATAAAAAGCAATCCTGCCTTGCAGTTCAGGTATTATTTGTTGGTAGTGATATTAATGCTGATAGAACTTATGCCCGTGATCGCAAAAACATTGTTACCATCAGGAAGTTATGATGAAAAAGTTAAGCTTCGGGAAGAAATGGAAAAAGAAATCGCTCATTCCAATATGAAAAAAGAACTCGGATTAAAGGAGATGTATAACTCCATGGGAAAAACAAATGATGAAGAAGCTATCACTGCATTTTTCACAATAACAAAAGAAGATAAGAGTGAAAAAATAAAAGCCTTCTCAAAAAGATGGGGTGATGAAAAGCATGATACTTTTGATGGCCTTTGGAATAAACCCAAATTACGCAGTAGAAATAAATCACACTACAATAGGTTGAAAATCAATTAATAAGATCTCATTTTTTCTAATGCGTAGCATTAGAGTTTTTTAAAGTCAATTTCCCTCAGAACCCTTTTTCCTATTTGTTTTCAGGTGATTCTAAAATTTAAAAAATGCCCTACTGCGTAATCTGGGATAAAATGAAAAGAGAGATTTTAAGTAAGCAGGAGAATTGAGTTGTAAGTTTTACGTTATAAATTCTAAGTAAGAATCCCAACTTAAAACTTATTACTTATAACGTTCAACTTATATCATTTCACTCTGCAACAAAGAATTTTTTATTGAATGTTTTGCTTCAGCAAATTCTTTGGCGTATTTAATAAAGCTTACAAAGATCGGCTGAGGATCTTCTACTGTACTTTTTAATTCCGGATGATATTGAACTCCAATAAAAAAAGGATGAGCAGGTAATTCAATAATTTCTACCAATCCTGTTTCCGGATTTATTCCGCTGGCTACCATTCCTGCATTTTCGAATTGATTTAAATAGGCATTATTGAATTCCCAGCGGTGACGGTGTCTTTCGCTGATCTCTGTTTTGCCATATATCGCGTAAGCCAATGAATTTTCTTTGATGATACATGGATAAGAACCCAATCGCATTGTACCACCTTTCATGGTAATTTTCTTTTGCCCTTCCATCATATCTATTACCGGATTTGCAGTTTCAGGCTGCATCTCAGTAGAATTTGCATCTTTTATATTCAATACATTTCTTGCAAATTCAATAGCAGCCATTTGCATCCCCAAACAAATCCCGAAGAAAGGTAAATTATTTTCTCGTGCATATTGTACAGCGATAATTTTTCCTTCAACTCCGCGATGCCCAAAGCCTGGCGCAACTAACAAGCCATCCAGTTCACTCAATTTTTCTGAAACATTTTCATCCGTAATAAATTCGCTGTGAACATTAACCACTGTTACTTTACAATCATTCATTGCGCCTGCATGAATAAACGATTCCAAAATAGATTTGTAGGCATCCTGCAACTCAATATATTTTCCGATAAGCCCAATGGTTACTTTATATTTTGGATGTTTAAGTTTATCCAAAAAGCCTTTCCATTTTTCTAATTCAGGCTCATTGTAATTTGTAATGTTTAACTTTTTCATCACAATAACATCAAGCTTTTCTTTAAGCATTGTTATCGGCACTTCATAAATTGTTGAAGCATCCATTGCCTCAATTACGGAGTCCTGCTTTACATTACAAAACAGGGCGATCTTTCTTTTTATTTCATCACCCAATGGCCTTTCTGTACGGCACACCAAAATATCAGGATGCACGCCGTTTTCGCTAAGCAACTTTACACTGTGCTGGGTTGGTTTTGTTTTTAATTCCTTTGCTGCTTTTAAATATGGTATCAGGGTTAGATGAACAACAAGACAATCCTCTTCAGGCATCTCCCATTGCAACTGGCGCACAGCCTCTATAAAAGGAAGGCTTTCAATATCACCAACGGTGCCACCGATCTCGGTAAGAACGACATCATATTTATTATTGTCTCCTAAAAGTTTCATTCTGCGTTTTATCTCATCGGTTATGTGCGGGATAACCTGCACTGTTTTACCAAGATAATCCCCTGCCCTCTCCCTGTTAATTACGGTTTGATAAATTGAACCTGTGGTAACATTATTTGCCTGGCTTGTATGGATATTTAAAAATCTTTCATAGTGCCCAAGATCAAGATCAGTCTCAGCGCCATCTTCAGTGACATAGCACTCTCCATGTTCGTAAGGGTTCATTGTTCCCGGGTCAACATTAATATAAGGATCAAATTTTTGGATAGTAGTTTTTAACCCCCGGGCCTGCAATAATTTTGCAAGAGAAGCGGCAATAATGCCTTTACCCAACGAAGAAGTTACACCACCCGTAACAAAAATATACTTAGCCATAAATTTTACTTTATAATTAAACTGTATTGACCTTAAAAAACCGGAAATAAAATCAGGGAGGTCATGCAAACTTACGGCTAATATTTTGGAGAGAAAAATGAAGGAAGGTTTTTGTG
>DATCOF010000233.1:0-9690 GCA_036564845.1 Chitinophagaceae bacterium
CTATCCAAAGCAATACCCATAGCCACTGCTTCTCCATGTAGTATTTTAAAATCCGTTAATTGCTCCAGTTTATGTGCGCTCCAATGGCCAAAGTCCAATGGCCGTGAAGACCCCAGTTCAAAAGGATCGCCGGAAGCAATATGCTGCAAATGCAATTCTGCACAACGGTGTATTAAGGCATTCATCATTTCCAAATCCCTATGCCCCAATTTTTCAGCATTTTTTTCAATCCAGTAAAAAAAATCCGCATCTTTAATTAGGGCTACTTTTATTGCCTCGGAAATACCAGAACGCCAATCTCTTTCAGATAAAGTCAATAAAAAAGCCTCATCATTAAAAACCGCAACCGGAGGAACAAAAGTTCCAACAAAATTTTTTTTTCCTTTGTAATTTATACCGTTTTTAACACCTACCCCGGAATCATTTTGGGATAACACGGTAGTAGGAATCCGTATATGTTTAACACCTCTGTGTGCTACAGCAGAAGCAAACCCGGCAAGATCCAAAACTGCGCCTCCGCCAATTGCCGCGACATAAGAATGCCGGTCAATACCATTCACATCAATCGCTTCAATAATTGCATCAAAAGATTTGGAATTATTTTTTGCTACCTCACCTCCTGGTATTATAAGAACATTCTCAATGAGGGAAACGGAATCATAAATTTCAAAATACGATTTAATTTGATTTATTAATCCCGGGTGTGTGTCTAAAACCCCATCATCAATAATAAATAAAATTTTATGAAGTATGCCTGGCTCAACACATTCATTCAAAAAATTATTAAAATCTTTATTGGAAGAATTAAAAATATGGCTGGTAAAATAAACCCTGTAATTAAAACTTACCTTAAAAGATTGTTCCAGATACTTCATAAATTAAAACTCTTAAAAATGATCAGATTCACTGCAATAATAGCTATGCTAGCAAATTATTCAGGTAACAGCAAAAAGTTTCGCCATCCATAAAGATAATGGCAATAAAAGGATGATTATGAATGCAAGAGTAACGGCATCAAAAGCTGCAGCCCATGCAGCATCCATAAGAATCAAGGCAATCACCCCCGCTTTTACAGCTTTCCCAATATTTTTTGGAGTGGGTACCCGAATGGCTTTTATTAAAGCTAAAAAAACCATCCAGGCAAATGGTAATAAAAAAATAATTGTCCACCAAAGCTTCCCTTTGGTAAATGATAACAAAAGAATCCCCGCAATCACAATACAGTAAAGTAATGCAGCAAAATATAAAGCGCTTTTACTTCCGCCATGCACTTCCCCTCTGCTGATCATAGTAATGGCAGCTATATAAATAACCGGAACAATACCTAAGAACCACCATTCAGGAATAGATGATACAACAATGCTTATTCCTAATAAAAGATTAAGCCCACGGCATAATCCCATATTTAAAGGACCGGCAATTGTATGATGTTTTGACCATTTATTATAAATAAGAGCCGCAATAGCGATAAAAATTGCCAATAATCCGGAGGTACTGCTTATTATTAATGCAGTTATAATACCTGTTAATAACAAAATAATTCCAAGCGTGGTTGCTTCTCCAATGGTTACAATTCCTTTTGGGATAGGTCTTTCAGGTCTTTCCAATTTATCCAGGCCCGCATCAAACACATCATTGAAAACTACACCGCCTCCATACAATCCGGAAGTGGAAATGCATAAAAGAAGGATTTGAGAAATATTATGTTGAGAGAAATCAGGAGCCACTAAAAATCCTGACATAGCTATACCGGCAAGCACGTCTGCGATAGAGGTCAAAATATTGGCGGGACGCATTAGTTGAAGAAAACCTTTTGTTTTTTTCAATTCCAAAAAAATTAACTAATGATAAGAGATGATTTATTTACACGTGGCGCCTGTCCGCCGCGAAGAACGGTATTTCCCTGGAATTTTCCAGATTGATCAATAGATTGCACCGCATCAAAATCTGATTCCTGAATTTGTCCACTCTGTCCAAAGGCGGTGATGGCATTGCGGTAGCATACTAATTCAATATCCTTAATATCAACACCATGCATTTTCATCAAAGCGGCTGTTTTAGGAACCGCCATCGGATCACTGATTCCCCAGTCTGCTGCTGAATTGATCATGATGCGTTCGGTTCCATATTGCTTCACAATATCCACCATCCGTTCATTACCCATTTTTGTAAATGGATAAATGGTAAAAGCTGCCCAGAATCCGCGATCAAGCACCTCCTTCATGGTTTCTTCATTATTATGATCTACAATTACGGAATAAGGATCCAGCCCGTGCTCAATGGCTATATCCATACTACGTTGGGTTCCTTTCTTCTTATCACGGTGGGGGGTATGAATTTGCACCGGCAAACCTGCTTCTTTTGCGAGTTCCAGTTGCAACCGGTAATATTTTTCTTCAGCGGGTGTTTGATCATCAAAGCCAATCTCACCAACCCCTACTACCCCTTCTTTATATATGAATAATGGAAGAATTTCCATTACCTGTTCGGCCAGTTTTTCATTATTGGCTTCCCGCGAATTTAAACCGATAGTACAATAATGTTTAATGCCGAATTGTGAAGAACGAAATCTTTCCCACCCTACCAGGCTACTATAATAATCTCTAAAACTATCCAGCCCGGTACGCGGCTGACCGAGCCAGAAAGCCGGTTCAATAACTGCTACGATTCCCGCATCGGCCATTGCCTGGTAATCATCCGTTGTTCTTGAAACCATGTGGATATGCGGATCAAAAAAACGCATTCCTTTTATTATCTCCAGATCGGGTGATACCAGATTTTTTGTTTCCAATGTGGCACGATCCTCATTACTATAACACATAATATAAATGATTTTATAATTTTTAAACCAGGATTATTTGTTTGCAATGATTTCCCAGGTCAATGTTTTTTGTTCAATAGCTCTTTTAAATTGTGGATATTGATCTAATAATAAAACTGCTTTTTCAAAAGAACTATCGCGGCATGTAAGCGCTGCTGCCTGCTGTTCTGTTTCATTATGATTCTGAAATAATTGCTCTATCATATAAAGATGCGAATCATCCATAAATTTTCCCACCAACCGCCATATTTGTGGATTCACTATTCGGCCTGCAGCCCACCTTTCTTCCACATAATCAAAAAGTATATTAGCCAGGTTTTGATTGGTTCTTTCATCCAGGCCAATTATGTTATTTACATTTTTATCAGTAAAAAAAGCTCTCATGACCAATTGGTTCCATGCTGCTTCATTAAGGTAAGCGGCGGGATAAGGGTTGTAATACATAATGGCTTCCAGCACTGTGCCGATATTACTCCGGATACCTTCAGCGCACCGTAAAATCCATGCTTCCGGATAAGCCAGTACAGGAAGAGCAGAATAAAGCGCTACCAGTTCATTCATCTCTGCCTGGGGAAACAAATTTTCAATCCGGGTAATATAATGATCTTTATCTGTAGTTTCCAAATTCATAAGCAACCACACACGGCTTACCTTGTCAATGGTCCAGTGCTGAACTGTGAATCCCGGTATAAGTATGTTGATATTTTTTATGTCAGCATCTTCTGCCGCCACCTCTTTTTTCCCTGTCTTACGGGGAATGGAAGTAAAGGTAAGATTGAATTGGTAATTATTGTCTTTATTGGCGGATTGAATTGCTTTATCCAAAAGCCAGGTGTACGTTTCCTGACTTACATTTCTTTCAATAATAAGGGCAAGTAATTTTCTAACTGAGGTAAAGTTTTGTTCGTCCATGGTATGCTTCTTTCATCTATTTAAGGTGCTACAAAATAATTTATTGCCAAAGCGGCGCTGATGATAAGCAGTCCGAAGAATTCTCTTGTCTGCTCAATATAAGGTTTGGTAGCCTGCATGCTTTGCACCAGGCTTTCCCTGTTATATTTTATGATCCAGTCGCGAACACCGTCTTTGGCAAAAAACAATTTAATAGCATATACCAGATAAAAAGCAATAGCCAGAAGATACAGCATTGGCAAATATTTTTCAAACACGGCCAGCCCGCAAAAGACGGATGCCACCAGATAGATACTTACCCACAACCAGGCATCTATATCATTGAGGTTTACATAAGCAAAAGCGGCGAAAGCGAGGCAAAAGAATGTATTCAGAATTATTAGAAACATAAGTGAAACGTTTGTAATACAATATTAATTTTTCTACTCAATTACTGATTTATATTCCAAAATAACCAAACATAGAGAAAATACAAAAATTCAGCCCAGCCAATCTTAAAAAATTTTAAAGAATAGTGTATTCTTTCTTAACTCACTTTTTTGAATCATCCATTTTCAATAAATCCTCTTCTGTAAGGTACCGGACTTTTTATCCCTAAGATTTTTTATTTCTTCGGAGCTAACTGATTTAAGACCATAGAAAAGCTTGGGGCTAGCAGAAATCCTGCCCTGATTATCAAAATCCATAGCTACCGGAGCTTCAATCAAAGGTTCAGAAGCAGCTAACTGGATATCAAAACCATCCGCAATCTTGTAATTATCAAAAGTAATAGCGGGTTTATTATCAGAGCCTGTCTGACAACTGGTAATTAATAAGCTTAAAGTAAAAAATAACAAAATTGAATACCCGATTCTCATAAAAATTAACTAATGAGTTTTATCTTTTTTCAACAACATGATTTTACAATGAATAAGTTAAAGAATATAATTTTCCAGGTATATTTTAAAGTGTTTTTATCACTCCTTTAAAATATCCTACAGACTCTGCTATTACAGGCAAAGGATCTGCGCTGGCCATCTCAATACTACATTTTCCTTTATACTTAGTCTTACGAAGGGCTTTTATAAGTGAAGGAAAATCTACGACGCCCCGTCCAATTACACAGTCTTTTCCACTTGAAGAACCTTCCGTCATATCTTTTATATGCATTTCATAAATACGATGACCATATTTTAAAGTTACGGCTGCAGGGTCAAAACCCATTTCTGCTGAATATCCAATATCATGGCATATTCCCATACGTGTATCCAGGTCTTTTATCTTCGCATAAATGCTTTCCACAGAAGGATACTTTTTATCCTTTACGCCATGATTATGTATTGCATAGCGGAAATTATACTCTTTTACTTTCTCGTTAACGTAAGGAAGCAAATCATGCTCAGGAACACCAACGATCAAACTAACACCTACCCGTTTGGCATAATCAAAGGCTTTATCTACTTCAGCCTTTGAAGTCATATAAATTGGACCAACTGCATATCCTGTTATACCTCTTGATTTCAGCTTTTCGTGAAATGCTGCAATTTGTTCTGAAGTACTATCAAGTGGTAAATGAAAGTCTTTGATGGAAAGAAAGTGAACATCTACCGTCTCCGTCATTTCCAGCGAAGGTTCTAATTTGAATTTAACAAACGTATAACCAGCAATTCCGACATCAAACAGATCTTTCTTTTTGTCAATTTTTTCCTCCTTATTCGTTGCAAATAAATTCTCCGAAAGGAAAGCAGAAGACAGGCTCAAAGTCAGAACACCTCTGCCTGCATTTTTAAAAAAATTTCTTCTTGAATTTTCCATCTTATAATTTATTAATAGTTGATTTTAATTAATTTTTGATGAAAGTATTGGTATCCCTGCCTCTATAGCAACCTGCAAGATTTTTTGCAGGATTACAGTTTCAATATTTGATTTCCACGTATTTGGCAATCCATATACCATTTGTGAACCTACCCCCTCATACCCCCCTTCCTGCAGAATTTTTGCAGTGGGAATATAACTCATTACATCATTGGAATAGCCTAAAACAAATACATTTTGACCGAAAATACGTTTTAACTCAATAGCATATCCCACTACGACTTCTCCTCCTAAAATAATAATTGGCTGATCTCCTATTTTCCAAACTTCCACCGGGTAGGGATATGATGTCCTGAGAGTTTCACCTTTGTTGATATTCTTTAACAGATGACTGGCCCAACGTTTTTGATAATCTGAGGATTCTGCTGCCTTTTTCAATAATTCTTCTTTGGATGGTGGAGTATTTAATGACAATTCAACTTCTCCATAGGCAGTAGTTAAATGAGGGGGAAGTTGCTCCATATCTTCATCAAGAACTCTATCAACGGCCGCTGCCAAATCCTTTCCATATTGCTGTGCCAATTGCACTGTTCTCCGTGGCAAGGGATTTTGATCCGCTCCACACCCTTGTAAAAATAATGCAGTTACACCCGGGTGAGTCTTTTCTAAATCCAGTTGGGCAAATCCCGCATAATCTCCGGACCATTTATAACCTGCAAGAACAGTATTGTGGCACGCATATCCAAATGCTACAGCTATTAATTCTCCTTTCTTATTTTCCACTTTTATTACAGGAACCGCATAATCATTTGGCCCGTTTAAGTCTGATTGCGAGGAAAGTGTTGCTTCAACATTATTCCTTCTATTCACCTGAAAACGTGTGACTCCATTTCCAGCATAAAGCTGTACAGGTTCCATGGTATGTAATGCCTTATCCACTAAAGCCACAATTTTCTCCCCCAATTTATTAGTGTATTCATCAATTTTCTGCTGTTGGCTTGAATCTACCGGATAAATATCAACCAAAGCGTTTGTCAACACCGGCCCGGTATGGGTATGGGAAGTATTTATTGCAATCTGTGACCTTGATAAATTAAATCTTCTTTTTAACTCATCCCTTATATGGTCAGAAAGTGTTTTTGGGATCCCCACTAAATCCGCTGTTACAAGAACAATCTGCTTTCCAACCGAATCCTGTAAGACCAAGGCTTTAGCCCACAAATCTACTATCTTTCCTTCTGAGGGATGATCACGGTTGGCATATCCTGCCATCCACAGAGGTTGATCAGGCGTAATTACCACACGGGCAACACCGGCTTTCCAACCTTTG
Source organism: Chitinophagaceae bacterium (assembly GCA_036564845.1). GTDB lineage: Bacteria > Bacteroidota > Bacteroidia > Chitinophagales > Chitinophagaceae > Ginsengibacter. The sequence goes on from DATCOF010000233.1 coordinate 6,858, forward strand.
TAACTGCCTGCCTGAGCAGACACACCTACAGTATAAAAAGTAAGGATCAAAAAAGATGTAATAATTTTGAGCAATTGTAGAGGCTTCATTTCTATTTTTGGTTATAAACGTTTTATTTTAATATTTTTAAAATATACCTTATCGTCATGATCTGTAAGCAAAATATGCCCTGTTTTCAATTAGTGGCATAAAATATTTTGTTGGATCCAGGCTCAGTTCAAAATTACTAAACTTTTCCTGGGTAATAATATCCACCGAAGCCTTTTTTGGGCTCATAGCTTTGTTGCAGAGGAAATTATAAATCAGGCAAAAGAATAATAACATTCAAATTTTTTCAAAATAAAAATTTTAAAAACATTTTTAAAATGCCGCACTTTGAAGAGCTTTTAAATTTTAAATCACTCCAAATTTAGTCTATACTTTAGCCACGAACTGAATACAACTGCCCTCAGGATCTACTGGCCCCTTAAATAACATACAACCCCCACAATCTTTCTCAGAAACCGGTGGAATGTGTAAACTACAATTACCGCAAAAACGTTTCGGATCAGTCGATTTTTTTACATACCCGAATTTTTCCCGCTTCTCAATTTCTTCTGCGCTTACATTGGATAAATCATCGCAAGGCTCTCCAGACTTACTTTGATTTTTTTCTTCCACCCCTGATTTTTTTGAATTACAACTGTTGAGGATTATTGCAGCCCCCAAAAACATACTACCGGAGCTCAAACATTTATTAATAAACTTCCTTCGGGAATATTCCTTGTTTTCCATTTTAAATCGATTTTTTTTTATTAATGATTAATTATAATTATTTAGGATCCTGTTTATTTACAGCTTTTTCCAGTGCTTGGGTAGTTGTATAGTATTTTGCCAACATACTGGAAACTTCCCAGGCCGGCATACTGCCTTCTTTTAAATACGTCAAATATTTTTTAACGACGAGAGAAAATTGTTGTTCAGGATCAATATTAAATTCATCTGGGATTAGTACTTCCCAACCTTCCTTACCTTTCTTCAGCTCTACACCGGGATACTTTTTGTGAATACTGCCCAGTCCCAGTTCTACTGCCTTTTGCCAGTTATTTTGGTTTTCCTTACCTACGGATTGAATGTAAAGCACTGGTTTGTATTGCTGCTCCTTCCCTTGTTTGATAATCAGATCAGCCTTTGTTCCCCGCAATTTTGAATAATAAGTATCTCCGGTTCCCTTAGGAGCCTCAAATTTCCAGGCAACTGATACTTTGGCATGGATATCTTTAATTGTATAATTCATTTCACCATTGGCAAAAATATTCAGGAAACTGTCTTTTACATCTTTCTTAAGGAAATCAGGATAAGTATCTTGTTTTGTTACCTGCCTGAACTGTGAAGGTGTTAATACTGTTGCCCAACGTTTTGCAGTAAGCATTTGAATATCCTTTTCATAATCCAGGTTCTGTTCAGGAAAGCATTCCCACTGAATCAAATCAACAAGGTGTGTAGTTATATCTACAATACCGTCACCTTCCTGTTTTACATCAAAATACCAGGTAGGACGTATGAGAGGCATTCCGGATACCTCTTTAAAAAAATAATGTACACTTTCGGAAGAAACCGCCGGATTTTCCAGCGTTCCTTTTTGGAGTTCTCCAAACACCTCCGGAAGTTGGGAAAATGCTTTTTGCAAAATATTGGTGATTTCATACCGCGAAGTCATGATATCATACAATAATACTTTGTTGTTTTTTGCATTCGCAAATGCATCTTTTAATTCATCAAATCCTGCCCTTGTGATGGCCATTGGTTTATCTGCCAAAACATTCAAACCGGCATCCACACACTTTTTAATATTATCTGTCTTCATTTTGTTATTGCCAGCAATAACAACCACATTACCAGGTTTTGTAAGTAACATTTTTCCCAGGTAATCAGGTCCTGTATAAACTTTCTCTTTCCATAAAGTCGGATTCTCTTTACGATTATTATACTCCTGAATTAAAGCCAGGTATGACGCTACTTCCTGCCCCTCCGGAGCAAATACATAAACGGTGGAATCTACACCATCATACATTGACTTTTGTAATAATGCAGCATGAAAATGGCCCGGAGCTAATATAATTATCCGAACTAAAGAGGAATCTGCTTTTCCCCCTATCACTTTATTATTATTATTTATACATCCTTGACTAAACATAAATAGGATCATTAAGCTAAAGAGCCTGGTTTTTTTTATTTGAAAAATAAAATACCCACTGAAATTATGCATAATTTAAAAATATATGGTTAAAAATTAATTCCCTCTGATTTGGCTGCGCTATCTTCATCTAAATAAAGAATAGCATTGTTATGATTTCTGAGTGATGTTGATGGATATTTTTCATTCACTTCACTATTCATAGTATAATATATTGCTGCTGCCTTCTTGGCTCCGGGTACGATGCAATAAATATAATTTGCCTGAAGCAGGGCCGGTACAGTAAGTGTAATTGCAAAAGTGGGAACATCTTCAATGCGTTCGAAGCAACTATCGTTTACCTGTTGCTGTCGGGAAGCTTCGTCCAGTATAACCACTTTTACACATAGCAGATCATTAAAATCCGCAACATGAGGATCATTAAATGCAATATGTGCATTCTCACCTATACCCATGCAAACTATATCTGTAGGATATTGTTTTAGAAGATGAGAATATCTGCGACATTCATCATTGGGATCATCTGCATTTCCATTTATGTAATATACTTTATTAATAGGCACTTTATCAAATATCCTTTCTTTTAGAAATTGGCTGAAGCGTTGTGGGGCTTCTTCATCTAATCCCATATACTCATCCATATGAAATGCATTCACT
>DATCOF010000234.1:0-1582 GCA_036564845.1 Chitinophagaceae bacterium
GTTGATGGGAAAATATTGAGCAATGTAATCGTTAACCAAACTGTTCATGAAAAATATGGAGGCGTAGTGCCGGAACTGGCTTCCAGGGCACATTTGCAAAACATTGTTCCTGCAGTTGATGAAGCGCTGGCAATTGCAAATTGTCAACTATCAACTGTTGACGCCTTTGCTTTTACACAATCGCCGGGTTTGATCGGTGCTTTATTGGTGGGTGCACAATTTGCAAAATCATTATCGCTTGCATTTGATAAACCTTTGATCGCGGTGCACCACATGCAGGCACATGTGTTGGCAAATTTAATTCCTGAAAATAAACCGGCCTTTCCTTTTTTGTGTTTAACTGTTAGCGGCGGCCATACACAAATTGTTTTGTGCGAAGATTTTTTACAAATGAAAGTGATTGGTCAAACACTGGATGATGCAGCAGGAGAAGCATTTGATAAAAGTGCAAAACTGTTAGGGCTGCCCTACCCAGGCGGACCACTGATTGATAAATATGCACAACAGGGAGACGCAAATAAATTTAAATTTCCTGAGCCGCAAATTAATGGACTTGATTTTAGTTTCAGCGGATTAAAAACTGCCATCCTTTATTTTATACAAAATGAGAAAAAGAAGAACGCAAATTTCATTACCGAAAACCTCAATGATATTTGTGCATCCATACAGCAAAGAATTGTATCCATCTTATTAAATAAGTTAAAGAAAGCTGTAGAGCAAACAGGAATAAAAAATATTTGCATCGCCGGAGGTGTAAGTGCTAACAGTGGTTTAAGAAGATCGCTTGAAGAAATGGGAAAACAATTAGGCTGGAAAACTTTTATTCCGCCATTTGAATATTGCACAGATAATGCAGCAATGATAGCCATTACAGCATACCATAAATATTTAGCAGGAGAATTTGCCGAACTTAGTGTTAGCCCTTCTGCAAGAGCAGAATGGTAATTGAGTTCCCTCTCCGTGAGGAGAGGGGTTGGGGTGAGGCTAAGAACAAAATAATAATTATGACAGAAGAAAACATAGAAGAAGAACTCCAGGATGATGCCGACGAATTATTTGAACGGCTTACCATCGTTGTTGATAAAGGCCAGGACCCTCTGCGCATTGATAAATTTTTAATGAACCGCATTGAAGGCGCTACACGAAATAAAATTCAGCAGGCAATACAGGCAGAACGTGTTTTAATAAATGATAAGCCGATAAAATCGAATCATAAAATAAAACCGGGTGAGAAGATCGTTTTGTATGAAAGCAAATTTCCTGAAACAACAGACATCATCCCTGAAAATATTCCCATCAATATTGTGTATGAAGATGATGATGTGATGGTAGTAAACAAACCTGCAGGCATTGTTGTGCATCCCGGCAGCGGCAACCGCAGCGGTACTTTAATAAATGGTATTGCTTATTATCTCAAACAACAAAATCCTGATCTTGATGAAACAAATCTTTCACGCTTTGGTTTGGTGCACCGCATAGATAAGAACACAACGGGCTTGTTGGTGATAGCAAAAAATGCAAAAGCCATGACACATCTTGCCAAACAATTTTTTGACCACACTGTGCACAGAAGATACATGGC
>DATCOF010000235.1:0-9673 GCA_036564845.1 Chitinophagaceae bacterium
CCATAAGTACTATATATAATTGGGTGCCACGTATTAGGCGAATCGTTCTTCTTGCCTAATGCCCTGTTGTCATTAAGATCTTTTGTAATAGACCAGCCACCACCACCATTTTCTTTATCATCGTAAGGCTCTTTCAATACCCACATAAGTTTTATAGGAGAATTGTAATATTCTTCCAGGTTTACGATTCCATCTTCTATTAATTTTCTTTTTGGTGTTTCTTTTTCCTTGAAATCATCTTTAATTTTTTTGTCAAGTGCATCAACTTCTTTTTTAAATTGGTCAATTGAAATTTCCATAAGCATAGTTTAAATATTTAAAATGTTACCCGAATGTATTGTAAATTAAATTTATCTAACCGGATAATTGTTTTTGCCTAAACCTTTCTTTTTACTTCACAAAATGATAACAGAAAATTATTTTAATAAAAAAGCATCCATTTTGTGGATGCCTTTTTGATTAGTGTGAAAGTTTTAATTTAAATGCTGCTCAATCTTTTTTACAAAATTAGCTTTAGGTTGTGCGCCTACTAATTTGTCAACTACCTTACCGCCTTTTACAAATAATATTGCGGGGATAGAAGTGATGCCGTAATTCATACTTATCTGTGGATTAGTATCAACGTTTACCTTGCCAACATTTACTTTTCCATCATATTCTTTAGAAAGCTCTTCAATAACGGGTCCTATTGCACGGCATGGTCCGCACCACTCAGCCCAAAAATCAATAACAGACAATTTTGCTGAATCTAGAACTTCCTCTTTAAAGTTTGCATCTGTGAATTCGTGTGCCATATTTATATCGTTTAATGTTTAAAAGGTTTAATACGTTTAAAGTTTATTTTTTATTTGTACTCATTACTGATCACTAATTACTAAACAAAGTTATGTCCAATATTTTAAACAGGTTGTTTTGACATATACACATCATGTTAATTCTACCTGCACTTCAAATTCAGGCTTTTCCTGCAGGAAATTAGCCATTTCGTCATTCATTTCAAAGCCATTTACTAAAGTATACATCCCTATTTTTAACTTGGATGCAGGCTCTGATAAACAAAATTTAAGACTGGATTTTCCGGGAAACTTCTTCACATTATTTTCTACAAACCCGATCAAATTTTCATCTATGAATTTGGGATGGGCTTCTATCTGTAATTTTCTTGTGCAGAGTTTCATCATGCTTTCCAACAAGCTTATACCGTTAACTTTAAATTCAAATTCAGATTTATTATACCGTTGCCTGAAATTTCCTGTGAGATAAATTACCATCCCTGCCTCTAAATAATTACTGAACCGTATATAATCATCACTCCATAAAGTAAGCTCCATTCTTGAGGTGTAATCTTCAATAAAAAAAACTCCATATTTATTTCCATTTTTTGAAATGCGATGTTGTGCTTCAGCGATCAATCCTGCCATTCTAAAATTTCTTCCGGGATTGGGATGAAGATTTACAGCCTCTTTAAATTCATTAAACTCTGCAATAGGAGTGAGGCCATAATATTTTATTTCGAATTTAAAATTATCCAAAGGATGCCCGCTGATGAACATGCCGGTAACATCTTTTTCAAAATCCAACAATTTTATCAAAGGCCATTGCTCACATTCATACAATTTTGGAGGACTCACTTCTTCCATCTGCAGATCGCCAAATAAAGTGTTTGAACTGCTGCTTAATTGTGCCTGGTATTGATTGCCAAAGCGGATGATTTTTTCCAGTCCATTTGCATTGTCACCCGGTGCAATATAAAAATATTGTGCACGATGAATATTTTTAAAGCAATCAAAAGCGCCTGCGTAGGCAAGGCTTTCAAGCGATTTTTTATTTACGGTTCTTTGATTAACTCTTTTTACCAAATCGTATATGGATGAAAAATGTCCACGCTTTTCACGCTCTTCAATAATGCCTTCCATAGCTGCTTCACCAACACCTTTCATTCCGCTGAATCCAAATCTTATTTCTCCTTTTTTATTTACAGCAAAACCATTTTGTGATTCGTTAACATCAGGGCCAAGCACTTTTAATCCCATGCGTTTACATTCTTCCATAAAGAACGTGATCTTGTCAATACCGCCTGCATGATTTAAAACCGCAGCCATGTATTCACTTGGATAATGTGCTTTTAAATATGCTGTTTGATAAGCAACCAGTGCATAGCAGGTAGAGTGAGATTTATTAAAAGCATACTGCGCAAATTTTTCCCAGTCGGTCCATATCTTTTCTAATATGGATGCTTTAAATCCTTTGCCGGTGCCACCTGAAATAAATTGCGCCTTCATTTTGTCAAGCTGGTTCCTGTCTTTTTTACCCATGGCTTTACGCAAATAATCTGCATCTCCTTTGCTAAAGCCTGCAAGTTTTTGCGAGAGCAACATCACCTGTTCCTGGTAAACGGTAATGCCATAAGTATCTTTTAAATACTCTTCCATTTCCGGCAGATCATAAATGATCGGTTCACGGCCATGTTTGCGTTCAATGTAATTTGGAATGTAAGCCATTGGCCCCGGACGAAACAATGCATTCATTGCAATAAGATCATTAAACGTATCGGGCTTAAGATCTCGTAAATGTTTTTGCATTCCTCCACTTTCAAACTGGAAGGTTCCGTTTGTATCTGCACGCTGGTAAAGCTTGTAGGTTTTTTCATCATCCAATACAAGATCATCAAGGTTGATAACAACACCATGATTTTGCTTGATAAGAAACAGAGCAGTTTTTAAAATGCTCAATGTTCTTAAACCAAGAAAGTCCATTTTTAAAACACCGGCTGCCTCAATATTATTTCCATCAATTTGTGTAAGCCAGAGTTCAGAATCTTTTGATGATGCAACAGGAATAAGATCAGTAAGATCTTTTGGTGCGATGATAATCGCTGATGCATGAATGCCGGTATTGCGAACAGAGCCTTCTAAAATTTCTGCTTCATGCAAAACTCTCGCCTGCATGTCATCACCTTTATAAATTTCTCTAAGCTTTTTTATGTTTTCAAGATCATCGCCACCAACGCCTTCTTCAGTTAAAGATTGTTCTCCTGTAAGTGGCGCCTGCAGCACTCTTCGTAAGGATGTGCCTGGACGGTCAGGAATAAGTTTTGCCAAAGCATTGCTTTCTGATAAAGGCAGATCCATTACACGGGCAACATCTTTGATGCTCATTTTTGCAGCCATGGTGCCGTAAGTAATAATTTGCGCCACCTGGCTTTTGCCATATTTTTCTACAACATAATTCAACACTTTTTGCCTTCCTTCATCATCAAAATCAGTGTCGATATCCGGCATTGATTTTCTTTCAGGATTTAAAAATCTTTCGAAAAGAAGGCCATATTTAATGGGATCAATATTCGTGATGCCAATACAATATGCAACCACAGAACCTGCGGCAGATCCACGTCCCGGCCCAACAAACACGCCTAATTTTTTACCTGCAATAATAAAATCGCTTACAATTAAAAAGTAACCGGCAAAGCCCATTGTTCTTATGGTATGCAATTCAAAGTTTATGCGCTCTTCAATTTCAGGAGTAATTTCTTTATACCGGTTTTGGGCCCCGGTCCAGGTAAGGTGTTCAAGATATTGTTCCTGCGAAATAAAATCTTTTGGTACTGTAAAATGCGGTAATAAAATATCTCTCTTAAGATCGAGCACATCAACTTTGTCAACTATTTCATTGGTATTATCCAGCGCTTCCTGAAGATCATTAAACACTGTTTGCATTTCTTCTGTCTTCTTAAAAAAGAATTGGTTATTGGGAAATGCAAAGCGTTTATTTTTTGTTGATATATCATCATCAGTAAATTCTCTTGATGCAGGTGTTGCCTGTTTTTCACCTGTATTTATGCACAACAAAATATCGTGTGCATTAAAATCTTTTTCATCAACGTAATGCGAATCATTGCTGGCAATAACTTTCACGCCATATTTTTTTGCAAATTTCAGCAGCACCAAATTCACTTTATCCTGGTCAGGGATGCCATGCCGTTGCAACTCTACATAATAATCTTTTTGAAAAATATTCAGCCACCATTTAAATTCATTTTCTGCTTCTTTCTCTCCTTTTTTTAAGATCAGTTGCGGAACCAAACCGCCTAAACAACACGTGGAAGCAATCAATCCTTCGTGATGTTTATGAATTAATTCTTTATCAATCCTTGGATATTTTGAATACATCCCTTCAATATATCCGAGCGAAGTAAGCTTTACTAAATTTTTATAACCCGTATCATTTTTTGCCAGCAATATCTGGTGATGACGGGGATCTTTATCTTCCTTGCTAAATTGTTTTTTATGCCTGTTCTCTGTAATGTAAAATTCACAACCAACTATCGGTTTAACTTTTAAAGTGCCATCTTCATTTTTATGATTGTATGCCTGTTTTACAAATTCAAATACGCCAAACATATTTCCATGATCGGATATAGCAACAGCGGGCATCTTATCAGCAATTGCCTTGGCATATAAATTTTTTATAGAGGCTGCGCCATCTAATAATGAGAACTGAGTATGTACGTGGAGATGAGAGAACTTCATAGAATTTTATAACAACATTATTGTTGCAAATATCGTTAAAACAGTGCGTAGATTTTTGACAGCTTTTCCACATGAAATGACTAACTTTTTTTTATTACTAAAATGCCTGCAAAAGGCGTAATACATTCTTGGTGTTCGCTAAACCGGCATTGAGGGCTACATTCGCAATGCTTAAGGAAATTTTACTTTTAACCCAGCATATATGTTGCCCGCATATGTGTTACAAAACCCGATCATCTCAGCATGAAAACCAAAGTAATATTCTTTGCCATTCTTCTGGCATGTGTTACAGTAAAAGCCCAAAAATCTGCTAATATTCTTAAGAGTGTTAATAACAAACAACTACTTGCCTTAAATTTTATTAACAACGTTTCATTTACTCCTGAAGTAAATACTGTTCCATTATTAAATACAAGTTCTCCATTAAATATTTTTGATATTAAACCATTGACTGAAATAGTTGCAGAACCATCTGTAGAAAATATTATTGAAAAACTTCCTGTTACACAATTTAAGTATGCTATGATGATGGATGTGGAAGTAGAGACATTAACCAATAGTTTGGATCTGTATAATTTTATTGATAATTGGTATGGCACTCATTACAGGATGGGTGGTACAACTAAAAAAGGAATTGATTGCAGCGCATTTAGCGGAACATTATTATCAACAATTTATTCTTTTAATATACCCCGCACTGCAAGTGAGCAATACAAAATTTGTGAGCATTTAAATAAAGAAGATCTATTGCCCGGCGACCTTGTATTTTTTAATACACGTGGTCGAGGTGTTTCTCATGTTGGCGTTTATCTTGCCAATAATCATTTTGTACATTCTTCATCCAGTGACGGAGTGAAGATCAGCAGCCTTGATGAAGATTATTATTCCAGAAAATTTATTGGAGGCGGAAGAGTGAATCAATAATTTGTCTGTCTTGAACCATGATTTTTGAGATTCATGGGATTAGTGAGATTATTGATAAAATCACTTCGGCTATCTAATTCTTAGAAATAGATAATGCATTAATAAAAAATATTTTTCCCATTAATCTTTTAATCCCAAAAATCCCGGTTCAGACTTTCTTTTTTATTCCTGTTTTGGTTTGAATTGTTTCCCATACCGGCAACACATCCGGTGATAAATTAAAATAGATCACGCTGCTTCCATACAATGCTAAAAACAAAAGGCTTTTAATTACTATCCCTAAAAAAGTGTGAAGCGATAAAAATGAATAATAGCAAATTGTGTACGCGATAAATCCTAATACAATTGCATAAGCAGTTTTGGTACTAAAGGGCTGCATATTAAATTTTCTTTTAAGAAAAATAATCCTGATAGCATTGTACACACTAAATGAAATTAGATGAGCATACGCAGCTCCGATAATTCCGAATTGTTTTACTAAGAAATAATTTAGCGGAATGGCAAGAGTAAGCAAGATAATTCCTGAAACAAATTCAAAACGCCAATGAATAGAAGTACCGATGATCTGAGAATTTACTCCAGTGCCCAGGTCAACAATTTTGGCAAGACCGATAAAAAAGAAAACCCATTTTGAATCAAGGTATGCAGGCTTTAAATGAAAAACGTTTACTGCATCTTCGTAACTAAGCCAGATGATCAAAAAAACACCAAGCGATGCAATTAAAAGATTGATGCCTGAGCGTTGATATATCAGGTTTATTTTGTCATGATCTTTATCTTTCCATGCTTTCGACAATACCGGCAAAGCCGCTGCTATAGCGCCTCTTTGCGGTGCCTGTACCAGGCCAGAGATCACGCTGGCTAATGCAAAAATACCTGCTGCCGCTGTGCCAATAACAGACATTATAACCAATGTTTCAATAAACTGTGCGATCATATAAACCATGCCTCCGAAATAGATAAGGCTTGCAAACGTTGCTATCTTTTTATAAAATTTTTTTGTAACACGGCTGATTGAAAAAGTTATGATCAATTGTTTTTTCCACGCCAGGTAAAGCAATAATGCTAACGCGGTAATTGAATACGTAAATGAAAATAATTTTATGAATGTGTCAGAAGAGGATATTAATTTAAAAGTGAGAAGAAAAATTAAAACGGCAGTAAGCATGCGAAATAAAACTTCCCGTAAAAAAGTTGTGAGAATTGATTTTTTTAAATTCCATGCATATACTTCTAAAACGGAAAAAAGCAATAACGAAAAACCGAAAGGAAATATCCAATAATAATAGTGCACAAATTCAGGAGAGTTAGTGCTGAATTTTCTTATCACTAAATATTTAAAACTTATACCTGCGATCATCACTAAAATAAAACCTATAACGCTTATTAGTAAAGTCCATGTTAGCAGGTCGTTTTTCTTTTTAGGAAGATTCTCACTGTAGTAAGGATAAAATTTATACATCACCGATGTCATTCCTAACCCGGCAAAAGCCAAAATAAGATTACCTACTGCCATAAAAATATTTATCAATCCATATTCAGATGGCAGGAACGGAGAACCTTTTCTTGTAAAAAGATATGTATTGATAAATCCAATGGCAAACCCCAGGTAAACAAAAATGGTGGATATGATACTTTGCCTTCGTATCTGCGACATACAATTATTTAGGGTTGTAAATTAGGATTAATTAACCTTATTTGTTTTGATATAAAAATTATCATCGATTGCAAAATTAATTTTGCCTTCAGGATACATGTGCAAAGTTTTCCATTGCTCTGTTGGTTTGATCCACACTTGTTTTTTGAAATTAATTTTTAAAGGCATATTAAATCCTTTTACAACATTTGTCCAGCGATAGGAAAGATCGTAACCATCAAATTTATATTCCAAGGTTGGGATCATCGTAGTTCTTAAATACTGATCAAATACTTTTGAAAGATCAATACCTGAATTCTTATTGATAAAATCTTCAACCTGTTTGCTGGTAACGGTTTGATGATAAAATGTTTTGTTCAGTCCTCGTAACATCATCCTGAATTTTTCATCATCATTTATTATTTGGCGAATGGTATGTAAAAGATTGGCGCCTTTATAATACATATCAGTACTGCCTTCATTATTTACTCCGTATTGGCCAATGATTGGGATGTCGTTAAAAATTCTTTTTCGCAAACCGATCACATATTCACTGCCTGCATTTTTTCCAAAATAATATTCTATGAAAAGTATTTCTGAGTAAGTAGCAAAGCCTTCATGCACCCACATGTCGGCAATATCTTTTGTTGTTATGTTATTCCCAAACCATTCATGCCCGCTTTCATGCACAATTATATAATCCCATTTTAATCCCCATCCTGATCCCGAAAGATCCCCGGTTCTGTAATAACCATTCTGGTAATGGTTGCCGTATGCAATTGCACTTTGGTTTTCCATGCCAACGTAAGGAGCATCTACCAGTTTATAACCATCTTCATAAAAAGGGTAAGGGCCAAACCAATATTCAAAAGCCTTCATCATTTTTGTTGCATCGGCAAATTGTTTTTTTGCTTTTTCAAGATTGTAATCAAGCACCCAATAATTCATTTCAAGATCTCCTTTCTCTCCTTTATAAACCTCATTAAAATTTACATACTTGCCAATGTAGGGAACGATATCATAATTATTTATTTGGTTTACTACAGCCCATGAATAAGTTTTCGTTCCATCTTTGTTATCAATTGTGCTTCTCAATTTCCCATTTGCTACCGAAACAAATTCTGCCGACGCTGTAATGTGTAATTCAGCGCTGTCGGGCTCATCGCCCTGATAATCCTTACACGGATACCAAACGCTTGCTCCCAAACCCTGGCAGGCTAAGCTTATCCACGGATTATTGTGTTCATCTCTTTTCCAAACTATTCCTCCATCCCACGGTGGATTTTTTGCAACACGAGGTTTGCCGTGATAATAAATTTCTAATTGATTTTTAGCATTTAATTCTTGCATCCTTATATTCTTTATAAAATATGCATTTCCATCCTTTTCAAAATTGTTAGGTTTTAATAAAGCACCTCCTGTTACTTTAAATATTTTTTTAGTTTTTGGATTATATTCAGAAACGGTATAAGTCATTAAAATACTATCGAGTACCAAAGGTTCCTGCAAATCAATTTGTAAAATGTTACCATTCTTCAATTCCTTTTTCACTACTTTATAACTAATATTATTAAACCCACCAATAGTGCTATCATCTAAATTAAATTTTACATGCAGATCATATTTTGTTACATCCCACCAACTTCTTGCAGGCCCATTGCTTCCACGCAAAGTATCAGCATGTGTATATTGCGCAACCGAAAATGCTGAATAAAAAATAAAAATTATAATGACGGATATTTTTCTCATGTAATAGAATTCAAAAACTAAATTTAATTTACATTTCATAAACATGCCAAAAAGAAATCACAATTCTCAATCTTCTATTCTAAAAATTTCAATTTGCATTGTTGTATTGAGCATTTTTTTTTCATGCAGCAAGCATGAGCAAAACAAAAATATTTTTCATTACAACGAATCATCAGGAGTGCCAACGCTTGATCCTGCATTTGCAAAAAGCCAATCAGTTATGTGGATTGATCATCAGCTCTATAATACATTGGTAGAAACGGATGACAATTTAAACATGGTGCCATCGCTTGCAAAGTCGTGGGATATTTCTGCAGACAATTTAACCTTCACCTTTCATTTGAGAAATAATGTTTTGTTTCATGATAACGATGCATTTGTAAATGGTAAAGGAAGATTGTTGACTGCAAAAGATGTTGAATATAGTTTTAAAAGAATTATTGATAAAAGTGTTGCCAGCAGCGGCGCCTGGATATTTAATGACAGGGTGGATTCTGTAGATGGATTTAAAGCAATTGATGATACTACGTTTCAATTAAAATTAGTAAGACCATTCAATCCTATTCTTGGAATTTTAAGCATGCAGTATTGCTCTGTGGTTCCGCATGAGGTTGTTGAAAAATATGGAAAGGATTTTCGCAGTCATCCGTGTGGTACCGGGCCATTTCAATTTAAAGCATGGGAAGAAGGCCAGGCGCTGATCTTGACAAAAAATAAAAATTATTTTGAAAAGGATAGTGCCGGAAATACACTTCCATATTTGGATGGAGTTAAGGTTACATATTATGACAGCAAGGCAACAGAATTTTTAGAGCTTCAACAAAAGCGGTTGGAT
>DATCOF010000236.1:0-20990 GCA_036564845.1 Chitinophagaceae bacterium
TATTTAACTCACAATTTTTTATATCCACTTTTATTTTTGCATTGGGCATACCAACCTGTGCTAAAAGTTTATTCACTTTTTCTTCAAAAGGTTTTATTTGTTTTTGCCTGTTCGCAGAAATTTTATCTGCAATTTTTTGACATTGCTGATAATAATCATTCACTTCTTTTTCCTTTTTAGCAATATTTTCTTCCAGGCTTACAACTATATTTAATTTTTGCTGAAGATCATTTTTTACTGCTAACAGTTCGCCTGTTGTTTGAACGTTATGTTTTTTAAAAAGTCTGTAACCTAATGCCAGCCTTTCGTTCAGCGTTGTAATTTTACCGGCATCATATTTAACTGAATTGTTTAATCGTTCAATCTCATCAGCAATATCCTGCAATTCTATTTGTGCTGAATGCAATCTTTCTATCAGTGAAGTTATATTACTATGAAAATCGAAAAGCGTTTGCAATTGATTATTCAACGATTTTATTTGCTGGATGACCGGTTGTTCATTTTCCTGTAATTCAAAATAAATTTTGGTCAATGTTGATTTTATATTTTCAGCATTACTCATCATTTTCAGATCACCTTCAATATCTTCAAGTTCATTTTCTTTGAAGCCGGCTTCTTCTAACTCCTCAAATAAAAATTTATGATAATCCAATTCTTTGTTGGCAGCAGACTGCTGATGTTTCCATTCTTCCAGTTGCTTTTTCTCTGCTAAATATTTTTTGAAGAGAGACTGATATTGATTAATGTCATTTGAATGATTTGCCAATGCATCTATTACTTCTCTTTGAAAATCATTATCACCCAATTCAAGTGTATCAAATTGCTGGTGAAGGTCAACCAGCAGGGAAGACAATTCTTTTAACTGGTTTAGATTAACAGGAGTATCATTGATAAAAGCTCTTGATTTTCCGTTGGGAGAAATTTCTCTTCTTATTACAATTTCATCCCCGTCATCAAAATTATTCTCTGTTAAATAATTTTTTACTAATGAATGCTGTGTTTTAAAAATTCCCTCGATAAAACATTTTTTTTCTTTTTGCATCAATACAGATGTATCTGCTCTTTCGCCAAGAATAAGGCTTAGTGCGCCCATTAGGATGCTTTTACCTGCCCCCGTTTCACCGGTTATGATATTCAACTTATCAGAAAAATTGATCTCGATCTCTGTTATGATGGCGTAATTCTGAATTGAAAGCTGTTGCAACATAATGGCAAAAATAAGTCAATAGGTCATTAGTCTTTAAGTCATTTTGTTCTGCATGTATAAATAAAAAAAACCGTCAGATGTTTTATCTGACGGCTAAATATTGTCTATTGATCTATTGACCATTGTCTATTTTACTTCTACCGCATTGTTCAATTCATCATCAACCAATATCCGTCCGCAGTTTTCACAAACAATAAGTTTTTTACGTTGCTTTATTTCACTTTGTTTTTGAGGAGGGATTGCATTAAAACAACCGCCACATGCATCTCTTTCCACAGGTACAACTGCAAGCCCGTTACGGTAATTTTTACGGATGCGATCATAGCTAAGCAATAATCTTTCATCCACATTTTCTCTTGCTGCTTTAGCCAGTTTGTTATAATGTTTTTCTTCTTTGTCAGTCTCGGCAATTATCTTTTCAAGTTCACCTTTTTTGCCTTTTAAATTAGCTTCTTTTGTTGAAACTGCTTTCTTTGCAATCTCAAGCTGTTTGCCCTTTTCAGCAATATCTTCAGTTGCATCTTTAATGTGTTTTTCAGCAAGCTTTACCTCTAAGGCTTGCATTTCCATTTCCTTATTGATGGCTTCAAACTCACGGTTATTTTTTACGTTATCGCTTTGCTTCTCATATTTTTTTATCAGGTCCCCGGATTCTTTAATGGTAGCTTTCTTTTGCTCAATGAATTGCTGCATACCGTTTATCTCTTCTTCAATACGATTTTGGCGGGCATGCAAGCCCTCGATCTCATCTTCAAGATCACTAACCTCAATTGGTAATTCACCTTTTAAAACCTGCAGATTATCAAGTTTGCTATCAATTTTTTGAAGCTTTACAATTGATGATAATTTTTCTTCAACCGAGTAATCTTTTACTGTAGCCATATTGTATGTATGATTTTTTTGATTTACGATCGCGGATGATACCTTAGAAAAAATAATTAACAGGATTGGTATTTACTTCCGTTTTTCGGACGGCAAAGTTAGGGAATTTTTCCCTTAAAATATCATACAAAAGATCAATTGTGAACTGTTCGCTCTCATAATGGCCGATATCGAGTAAAAGCATAGTCTCTGCATCAAAAAATTCGTGGTATTTTATATCAGAAGTAATGTAAACATCAGCTTTGTTAGATAAGGCAACAGGAATAAGGAAGCTTCCTGCACCGCCACAGAGCGCCACTTTCTTTACTTTTTTACCTGATAAACCCGTATGTTTTATCACTTTCAGATGAAAAGCGGTTTTAATTCTTCCCAAAAAATCAGTTTCATCAACAGGCTTATCTAATTCCCCGATCAGCCCACTTCCAACATCAGAAAGATAATTGCCCAAAGAGATAATATCATAAGCCACTTCTTCATACGGATGGGCATCAATCATTGCCCTGATTATTTTTTGTTCCAGGTAAACCGGGAAGATCACTTCTATTTTCATTTCTTTTTCCTCATGCCTTTCTCCAATTTTACCTACAAAGGGTTCAGCGCCTTCTTCGGGCTTAAAAGTTCCGGTGCCTTCTGAATTAAAACTGCATTCACTATAATTACCCAGTTGACCGGCACCTGCAGAGAATAATGCTTTACGTAAGTCTTCAGCTTTATCCAGCGGTACAAACGTTATTAATTTCTTTAAAATATTTTCTTTGGGCTGCAGCATCTGCAAATTTTGAAGACCGATCTTTTCAGCAATTTTTTTATTTACACCCTTTTTTACATTGTCGAGGTTGGTATGGATGGCATAAATAGCAATATCATTTTTAATTGCTTTAAGAATTGTTCGCTCAACATAATTCTTTCCATTAAGCTTTTTTAATCCTCTGAAAATTATCGGATGATGCGCTACAACAAGATTGCATTTTTTGCTGATAGCTTCATCTATGACCGCTTCTGTAGCATCAAGAGAAGTTATGATGCCGGTACATTCTGATGAGCCATCACCCACAATAAGTCCTGCGTTATCATAACCCTCCTGGAAATAAACAGGGGCAAATATTTCAAGATGTTGTATAATTTCACCGATTATCATTGCATATTTTTAATCCCGATAAATATCGGGATCAAATTTCAATAAAACATCCGGGATAGAAATTTATTTTTAAAATAGAAGCAAATTTGTAAATTGTTTAAATAGTCTTGATAAAGCACATGCCACATGCCCAATTTTGATACATCTAATAAGCTCTTTCAACTGGCTGCTGATATGGTTAATCACAGCTCACAAAATATTTTTCTCACGGGCAAAGCAGGAACAGGCAAAACAACTTTCCTAAAATATATAAAAGAAAACTGCGGCAAACAAACAGCAGTAATTGCACCAACAGGTGTGGCAGCCATCAATGCAGGCGGTACAACTATTCATTCTTTTTTTCAGCTTCCATTTTCACCATTTGTCCCCGGTCATTCTGCAAACAGTGATGAAGTAAATACCAGGCACAGTTTATTGGGAAGAATAAAAATGAATAATGAAAAGCGAAAAGTCTTGCAGTTACTGGAGCTTCTTATTATTGATGAGATAAGCATGGTGCGTTGTGACATGCTTGATGCAATTGATGCCGTATTGCGGCATTTTCGCAACCGTAACAATGAACCTTTTGGTGGCGTACAATTATTAATGATCGGAGACATGCATCAACTGCCGCCTGTAATAAATGACAGTGAATGGAAAATTCTTTCGCAGTTTTACAACAGTCCATATTTTTTCAGCAGCATTATTATACAGCAAAATCCTCCTGCTTTTATTTCTTTTGAAAAAATTTATCGGCAAAGCGATGAACAATTTATTCAATTGCTGAACCAGGTTCGTAATAACGAACTGGATGAAGTAAGTATGCGATTTCTGCATAAACGCTACCAGCCTGAATTTAGCGCTACGAAAGAAGATGGTTATATCATTCTCACTACGCACAATTATAAAGCTGATACTATAAATAATGCAGAACTAAATAAGATACACACACCGCTATATTATTTTAAAGCAGTTATAGATGGCGATTTTTTTGAGAAAGCTTTTCCTGCGGATGAGTTGCTGCAATTAAGAGAAGGCGCACAGGTAATGTTCATAAAAAATGATTCAGAAAAAATACGCAGGTATTATAATGGCAAGATTGGAACGGTGACAAAAATAGATGACGAAAATATTTATGTTCAATGTAAAGATGAAACGGAGACGATTGAAGTAAGTAAAGAGAAATGGGAAAATATTCGTTACCTATTTGATAAAACATCACAGCAATTAAAAGAAGATGTGATTGGATCCTTCACGCAATTTCCGTTGCGACTTGCATGGGCAATAACCATTCACAAGAGCCAGGGGTTAACTTTTGAAAAGGCTATCATTGATGCCGGCGCTGCATTTGCGCCGGGACAGGTGTATGTTGCTTTAAGCCGTTGTACCAACCTTGAAGGATTGGTATTGCACAGCCGTATAAATCAAAACAGCATTAAAAATGATGAGAGGATAACTGAGTTTTCACGCAATAAAAACTCATTATCACAATTAGAAAACCAACTGTCGCAGGCAAAACATGATCACCAACAAAATTTGTTATTGCAATTGTTTGATTTTTTAGTGATGATACAATTGAGTGAGGAATTACTTGCATTCCTAAAAGAAAACTCAACTTCATTTAACGCTGAAAGTTTATCATGGACTGAAAAACTTCTTGCAAATTTTAAAACGCTACAGGATGTTTCTCAGAAATTTCATTCGCATTTGCAGATATTTTTTCAACAGCCAACGCTACCTCATGAAAACCCTGCGCTGCAAAACAGGGTAAAAGCAGCAGCAATATATTTTTATACAGAATTGGAAAAGCAATTATATTTTTTACAACAAAGTTCTTCTGTTACTGACAGCCGCAATCTTGCGAAGCAATACAATGAAGCGATCTTTGAAATATACTCATTGCTGGCAGAAAAGAAATTTATATTTGAGTTTTGCAAAAACGGTTTTGATGCACCTGCATGGCATCAAAAGAAAAAGGAATTTAAACTTCCTCCTTCTACAGTAAATGCTTATGCCGGTGCTTCAACGTACAAAACAACTGACAGTCCACATCCCGCCTTGCATCAGCAGTTGCGAAGATTAAGAGATGATATTTGTTCAAGAAAAAATCAGCCAATATATATGGTGGCTGGAAGTGTTACATTAAATGAAATGGCAACTTTTCTTCCTCAAAGTATTGATGAACTTGCAAAGATCAGCGGCTTCGGAAAAGTAAAGCTGGATGCGTATGGTAGCCAGTTTGTAAATGTTATACAACAATATTGTGAACAGCATAAACTCAGTTCACTCATTCATGAAAAAATACCGAAGAGACAACGAAAAGAAAAAGATGAAGTAAAAACTGATACAAAATCTGAAACTTTTAAATTGTACAAAGAAGGAAGATCAGTAAATGAAATTGCTACGATAAGAAATTTCGCAATTCAAACTATTGAAGGACATCTTGCCTGGTATGTTAGAAATGGGGATATTAAAATTGATGATCTTGTGAGCCGGGAAAAATTGATATTAATAGAGCCACTGATAAAAAACAATGATGGAAATTCAATTACACCCATAAAGCAACAAGTTGGCAATGATGTAAGCTTTGGAGAAATAAGGCTTGTAATGGCATGGAATGAATTTCAAAAAGAAAAAGAAAAAAATATTGGATCAGCATAATTTATACATGCACCGTTGTTTGCAACTGGCAAAACTTGGAGCAGGTAATGTTTCGCCAAACCCAATGGTGGGTGCAATTTTGGTTCACAATGAAAAAATAATTGGGGAAGGCTATCATAAAAAATTTGGCGAAGCTCATGCAGAAATTATCTGCATCAATAGTATAAAAGAAGAGGATAGAAACTTAATTAATAAAAGCACATTGTATGTTTCTCTTGAGCCCTGTTCGCATTTTGGAAAAACGCCGCCTTGCACAGACCTGATCATAAAAAATAAAATCTCTAAAGTTGTAATTGGTTGTAAAGATGTTTATGAGGATGTAAATGGTAAAGGAATAAAAAAATTACAGGATGCAGGAGTGGAAATTATTATTGGCGTTTTAGAAAAAGACTGTATCGAATTAAATAAACGCTTTTTTATTTTTCATCAAAAAAAGCGGCCATATATTATTTTAAAATGGGCTGAAAGCGCCGATGAAAAAATAGGAAGCAATAATAAAAGAATTTATATCAGCAATGAATATACGAATCGCCTTGTGCATAAATGGAGAAGTGAAGAACCTGCAATCTTGATTGGTACCAATACTGCTTTGCTGGATGATCCATCATTGACAATAAGATTATGGAAAGGAAATAATCCTGTTCGTTTAATTATAGATATGGATCTGCGTTTGTCTTCTAACTTAAAAATATTTGATAAAGAAACCAGGACAATTATCTTCAACAAAAACAAAAATGAAGAAGCCGGAAATCTAACTTTTTATAAGATCGAAGGTAAAAACATCATTGAAGAATTAATGAAAGCTTTGTACGAATTAAAAATACAAAGTCTAATTGTTGAAGGTGGCGCTAAATTGCTGCAATCCTTTATTGATGCTGGTTTATGGGATGAAGCAAAGATAATCCGCAATGAGCAATTGACTATCCCAAATGGGATCAATTCCCCAAATTTTAAAAATGCTGTTCTCCAAAAACTGGAAAAATATTTTAGTGATGTTGTTAGTTATTTTCATCCTTCTCCTTAAAATATTCCTGTTGCAAGAATAAAGTTTATCTGAACCATGATTTGGGGAGATTGAAAAGATTAATTAGAAAAAATATAAAATAGTAAAAACTTTAAATTAATAATCTTTAATCCTTTTAATCCTATAATCTACCCAAATCATAATTCAAAATTATTAGCTTAATGCCTTCTCATAGAAACTGCTGTACGCATATTTCTCTGGCAATTCCACATATCTACAATTCCAAATTTTTTATTTTTTATTTTTGTTGGTTGCAGGTTAATATTAGTTGCTAACGTTTCTTTCACTTGTGTTACAAGTTGTTTCAAATTTTCCTTCTCTATTTGTATGATAGAAGGCATTACATTACTGTTCATAAAATCGAATTTAAATTTCAAAAAAAATTATTGCAATTCGGGCCGTTAATAAAACTACCCCGATGGCTACTGAGATCGCCAGGTACGATACTTTCAGTGAAGGATGATCATCTTTTGAATTGCGGTGCAAAGGTACGCCTCAAATATTCCCGATCATAATTTAATGTGTATTATTGACGCAATGATAACATAAGTGGTAAGAATTGGTTGTTGGATGGTAATAAGTAATTTGGCAGGGTAAAAAATAAAATTTATTATTCTTAAAATATATTCTCTTCAATGAATAAAAAAAAATATACAGAGATTCCAATTCGCCTGAACACAATTGGACACCTGGATGTAGAGGTAACTATTGATGGAATTAAAACTTCTTTTCTTGTTGATACAGGTGCAAGCAATACCGTAATCGACATTGGTTTTGCTAAAGATAATCTGCAGGAGTTTGCAGCTATAGATGAGTAGGGCGGGGGAGTTGGAACATCACAAATGATATTATTCCATAAAAAAATTGATCTGTTTAAGATCACTGATTTTGAAATACCGTCATTCGATCTTTACGCAACAGATTTTCAGCATGTGAAAGATTCACTTGCAAAAAAAGGCATAACAGAATCCTGCGATGGAGTTATCGGCGCAGATATTTTAATAAGATATAATGCAGTGATCGATTATAAAAAGCAGAAATTATATTTAAAACAAAAGAAAAAGAAATGATGCTTTAACTGCCGCTCAATTCCAGCACTTCACTAACTTCTGTTGCAGGCATCTCGGCATTACGCATCGCAATTCCTCTTGTTGCATTGGCGGCAAAATCTATAAAAGCCTGCTTGCTTATTTTATCATCACTAAGCATAACAGGTATTCCTGAGTCTCCACCTTCACGAATACTTTGTACCAACGGAATTTCTCCAAGGAAAGGAATATCATATTCTTCTGCCAGTTTTTTACCGCCTTCTTTTCCAAAGATGTAATA
The DNA here is from genome assembly GCA_036564845.1 of Chitinophagaceae bacterium. Classification (GTDB taxonomy): domain Bacteria; phylum Bacteroidota; class Bacteroidia; order Chitinophagales; family Chitinophagaceae; genus Ginsengibacter. The sequence continues at coordinate 8,221 of DATCOF010000236.1, forward strand.
TTTATTATCTGGTAATTCTTCAGGAGTAAAATAACTCATGTTTTCTACAAGCCCTATCACAGGCACTTTTATCTGCGCCTGGTTAAACATGGCTATACCTTTTCTTGCATCAGCAAGTGCAACCAGTTGTGGCGTGGTAACAACAATCACACCTGTTACCGGAACAGTTTGTACAATGGTTAAATGAATATCGCCGGTGCCCGGCGGCATATCGATCACTAAATAGTCCAGTTCGCCCCAATCCACATCGCTAACAAATTGCCTGATGGCGCTGCTCACCATCGGGCCCCGCCAAACCACGGCCTGCTTTTCATCAACCAGCAAACCGATGCTCATCAATTTAATTCCATATTTCTCTAAAGGAACAATCATCCCCTTTCCTTCATTTCCTTCTTTCATCATCGGCCTTTCACCGCGAACACCAAACATTATGTGTACACTGGGCCCGTAAATATCTGCATCCATCAATCCAACTTTTGCACCGCCGTCTGCCAGCGCCAGTGCCAGGTTACTTGCAACAGTGCTTTTGCCAACACCACCCTTTCCACTCACCACCGCAATAATATTTTTTACACCACTTAAAACGTTTTTATCTTTTCTCAGCGTTGTTGTGTTTGATGTGAAATTCACTGTAACAATCGCCTCCTTATTCACCAATATTTGTACTGCATTTATACAGGCATTTCTTATGAGGTCCTTCATTGGGCAGGCAGGCGTAGTAAGCACCACGGTAAACGAAACATCATTATCATTAACAACAATATCCTTCACCATATTCAGCGTTACAAGGTCTTTACCGAGGTCTGGTTCCTGTACATTGCCAAGCGCTTTTAAAATATCTTCCTGTGTCATGTTCAATTATTTGTTAAAAACTTTTACAATCCGCAAAATTAAACAATGATGCCATTACTTTGTTTTAATATTATTGTCCCGATAGTTATCGGGCACTTATATGGTATACCAATAAGCATCATAGAATTTTTTATGAAAAAAAATTTACTCTTACTTCTTACTGCTTTTTTTATCCTCCCTTTTGTTGCAAAAGCTCAGTTTGAATCTTTTAAAGATTCTGTTGTGCAACTGTATGGTGTTGTAATGACGGCTGATAGTCTTAAAGCAATTCCTGCTGTTAGTATTGTTGTTAAAGGACAAAATCGCGGAACGATGACCAACGACCAGGGTGTTTTTTCTATCGTGGTTTTAAAGGGTGACAAAATAGAATTTACCAGCGTTGGATATAAACCGAAGCTTGTTGATATCCCAAGAAACCTTGATGGCAATCAACAGAGCATGATACAGCTTATGGTTGAGGATACAATTTATCTGCCTGCAACAATTATAAAACGCAGACCTACACGGGAGCAGTTTGAAAGAGACTTTGTAAATGCAAAGGTGCCTGATGACAATCAGGAAATTGCCAGGAAAAATACCAATGTGGCAACATTAGCTGCTTTACAAAAGATCCTTCCTAAAGATGGACGTGAGGCAAGCGATTATTATTTAAAACAAACTGCGGTAAAAAGTTACTACACCGGCCAGATACCTCCCATGAATATTTTTAATCCGTTGGCATGGGCGGAATTTATTAAGGCATGGAAGAGGGGAGATTATAAAAAGCATTGAGTCTGTCTGAACTGGGATTTATGAGATTATAAGATAGGGTTACCCATTTTTATTCCATTGTATTTAAAAAAAATTAGCCGCAATTTTATTTACATTGCAATATCTTTTTCCCATTAATCCCATAAATCTCAAAAATCATGGTTCAGACAATTCAGAACATTTCAGTCATCGGTGCAGGCACAATGGGAAACGGTATTGCGCATGTGTTTGCGCAAAATGGTTTTAAGGTTGATCTTATTGATGTATCGCAGCCGCAGCTTGATAAAGCGCTTGCTACTATCACAAAAAATCTTGACAGGCAGATAGCAAAAGGAACTCTTACAGAAGAAGCAAAATTGTTGTGCTTACAAAATATTACTACTAATACTTCATTGGCTGCAGGTGTAAAAAATGCACAACTTGTTATTGAAGCAGCAACAGAAAATGAAAATATTAAACTAAAAATATTTAAAGACATTGATGAAGCTGCACCTGCCGATTGTATTCTTGCAACAAACACTTCTTCTATTTCTATAACAAAAATTGCGGCGGCAACAAAGCATCCTTCCAATGTTATCGGTATGCACTTTATGAATCCTGTTCCTGTTATGAAACTGGTAGAAGTGATCAATGGATATTCAACTGCTAAAGATGTTACACAAACGATTATTGAGCTGTGTAAAAAAATAAATAAAGTTCCCTGCGAAGTAAATGACTATCCCGGTTTTATTGCCAACCGTATTTTAATGCCGATGATAAACGAAGCTATTTATAGTTTGTACGAAGGCGTTGCCGGTGTTGCAGAAATTGATACTGTGATGAAACTGGGAATGGCTCATCCAATGGGCCCGTTACAGCTTGCAGATTTTATTGGTCTTGATGTTTGCCATTCAATTTTAAAAGTGTTGTATGATGGTTTTGGAAATCCAAAATATGCGCCGTGCCCATTACTCTCAAATATGGTGGCAGCAGGGTTTTGGGGAGTTAAAAGCGGAGAAGGTTTTTACAAATATGCTGTGGGAAGTAAGGAGTTGGTGGTGAGTGAAAGATTTGTCTGAAAAAATTGTCTGAACCATGATTTGGGTAGATTTTTGGGATTAATGGGATTAAAAAGTTTTTAAATAATTTACAAAGACCAAAATTAATATGATGCTCTTAATCCCATTAATCTTGTAATCCTATAAATCATGGTTCAGACAATTGCTGTGGGTAGTAAGGAGTTAGTGGTGAGTGAGAGGTTTAGGTTTTGAGATGAATTGAAAAAATTCTTAGGCAGAGAAATACTTTATTTTATGATGGAAAATAAGACAATTCGCAAAGAAGCACTTAATTGGTTCCGGTCGAAATTTGAAACTAAAAGTGATGAAATTTACACTTCTAAATTTTATACCCCGAAAGAATCCTGGAACAATTCCAGAGTTTGGTTTTTCCAGATACCATTAGATGTAATTTATTCACCAGTTGCAAAGAAAATCCATTTGATCTGCGAAAATCATTTGAAAGGTGAACCGTTCATTTATTTTAAAGTAAGCTCTTTATTTTTTTTGAAAAATTTAAAATCGTTTGATGTTGATCAAAAGGAAAAAGTAGTAAGAATTTATCTTTCAGCAGAGGCAGTCAATATGTTTACAGAAGTAAGAGGTAAGGGTAAAATTGAATTTAAAGCGTTCCGCATAATCTGATCCGTTTTACTTTATTCTACTGACTCAATAAATCCACAAGTACCAAAATTCTATTAATCAAGATTTAGACAATTTGCTTTTCCGCCTCCCTAATCTTCTTCTCAATCTGCCCAGTAAGTATATGCCAGAACATTACAAAGTCTGAACCCATGCTATAAAAAGGATAAGTAAAAGTTGCAGGCTTATTCTTCTCAAAAACACTTTTAACCTTCCTCTAATAATCTTATATTTGAACTATGAAAACGCTGACACTTAATGTACCAGACAGTTTAGACGTGGACAATAAAGACCTTGCAATGCTTGTGGCCACACGACTTTATGAACAAGGTAAACTTTCACTGGGGCAGGCTGCAGATGTTGCAGGCTTGACAAAACGAACATTTGCAGAATTGTTAGGCAAATACAACGTTTCTATATTTAATTTTCCGGCATCAGATTTATCAAGAGACGTAGCAAATGCCTAAAACAATTATTTCTGATACAAGTTGTTTTATTATTTTGGCAAATATTGGGGAACTTGATCTTTTGCATAAAGTTTACGTACAAATTGTAACAACACCTGATATTGCAACCGAATACGGAGAACCACTTCCGGAATGGGTAGAGATAGTAACAGTTAAAGACCAATACAGACAACAACTTTTGGAAATGCAAATTGACAAAGGAGAATCAAGTGCTATTGCATTGGCTCTCGAAACACAAAACTGCACTCTAATTTTGGATGATTACAAAGCCAGGAAAATAGCTGAACAACTTGGCATAACTTTCACAGGAACAATTGGCGTGATCATTAAGGCAAAATTGAAAGAAATAATTCCTTCTATTAAACCGCTTCTTGAAAAGATAAAGCAAACCAACTTTCGTTTATCCGAAGACATTGAACTACAAGCATTGAAAGAAGCTAACGAATAGAAAGCATTCAAACAACCTCCTCCGCTTCTTTAATCTTTTTATTTATCTGCCCTGTAAGTATATGCCAGAACATTACAAAGTCTGAGCCCAGGCTGTACAAAGGATAAATAAAAGTTGCTGGTTTATTTTTCTCAAAAAAGAAATGCCCAAACCAGGCAAAGCCATAGCCAACAACAGGTATAAGCACTAACAATATCCATTTACGGGTAATTATTCCTGCGACTAAGCAGATAAGCAATAAAAATGTTCCAATAAAATGCAGTGAACGGCTCGTTGCATTTTTATGCTCGGTAAGATAGTAAGGATAAAAGCTCCAAAATGTTTTATACTTTTTCTCAGCCATAAATTAAATGTACATAAAAGTTTAAACAGCTTTTATTTCTATGCCTTTTATTTCTTTCAAAGAATATAAAACTTCAGCCTCACGGTTTTTAGGCACACCTATTTTTATGATACAAAACAACTGGCTCTCCTGTTGCAATATGGTACAATTAAATTGTTTGATGATCGTCATTACAGGGTTCATCAATGTATAATCAAATTCAAGAGAATAAATAATCTCAATTTGTTTTTGCACAATAGGTGTAAGCTGCAAAGCAAGTGATGTAGCGGTTTTATAAGCATTTATCAAACCCGGAACACCCAAGAGTGTTCCTCCGAAATATCTCACCACGATAATAGCAGTGTTGATAATTTCCTTCGAATCCAACTGCCCCAATATGGGTTTGCCCGCAGTGCCGGATGGCTCGCCATCATCACTTACTCTAAAATTATTTCCATCAGTCCCAATGCGATAAGCAAAACAATGATGCACGGCTTTTGGATGTTCCTTCTTCAATTCCTGTAATCGTTTTTTAAAATCAACAATATTTACAACCGGAAATGCATAAGCAATAAACCTGCTACCGCGATCTTTAAACTCTGCCTGTGATGGTTTTTCAATAGTAAAATAATGATCCATAAAAAAATTATAAAACACGAATTAAACCAAATTGGATTAAAGGGTACAGATTCTTTTTAACCTTGGTAATTCGCAAAAAATTAGTGTAATAAAAGCACAATACTACTTACTTATATTTGTGTGAGTTTTATACAACACCAAAATCAGCAATGCATTATCAAAACACATTGGAGTTTGCAAAGGAAATGGATGAGAAAGATCCACTAAAGGGTTTCAGGGAGAAATTCTATATTCCTATCATCAACAAAAAATCTTGTATTTATTTTGTAGGAAATTCTCTCGGGCTACAACCCAAAACCACGCAGGATTATATTTATAATGAATTAGAGAATTGGGCAAACTATGGCGTTGAAGCGCATTTTCATGCAAAAATTCCATGGGTTGATTATCATGATATTTTTGTAGAGCCGCTTTCAAAAATTGTTGGCTGCCTGCCGCAGGAAGTTGTTGTGATGAATCATCTTACGGTGAATCTTCATTTATTGCTGAGCACATTTTACCGACCAACAAAAGAGCGCTACAAAATTATTTGTGAAGCAAAAGCATTTCCTTCTGATCAATATGCGTTTGAATCGCAGGTAAAATTACATGGACTTGATCCCGATAATGCAATTATAGAAGTTGCTCCAAGAGGAGGAGAAAATAATATCAGGACTGAAGATATTCTCTCAACAATTAATAAGCACGCAGATGAAATTGCTCTTGTTCTTTTTGGTGGCATAAATTATTACACAGGTAAAGTTTTCGATATGAAAACAATTACAGAAGCTGCACACAAAACGGGTGCTTATTGCGGCTTTGATCTTGCACATGCAGCAGGTAATATTGAATTGCATTTGAACGATTGGGATGTTGATTTTGCATGCTGGTGTTCTTACAAATATCTTAACTCAGGCCCGGGAAATATTGCCGGCGCTTACATTCACGAACGGTTTGCTACTGATACTTCATTGCCACGAATGGCAGGCTGGTGGGGCTATGACAAGGATAGCCGATTTAAAATGGAAAAAAATTTTAAACCGATACCAACTGCAGAAGGATGGCAATTAAGTAATTCACCCATCATAAGTATGGCGGCACATAAAGCTTCGCTTGATATTTTTGAAGAAGCAGGAATGGAAGATCTTTTAAAAAAATCAAGACTTCTTACAGGCTATTTATATTTTATCCTTGATGAAATAAATTTAAACTCCGATAAAATTATTTTAGAAATAATTACGCCAAATAACGAAGAAGAAAGAGGTTGCCAATTATCAGTTTTAATGTTACAAAATGGGAAAGATATTTTTAATGCACTAAAAAAACATGGTGTATTAAGTGACTGGAGAGAACCGGATGTTATCCGTTTTTCGCCTGTACCGCTTTACAATACTTTTGAAGATATTTATCAATTTGGGCAGATACTAAAATACCTTACAGATGTACAAGTTTAAATATTTTACTGAAGAAGATAATGAAAAGGTGATCGCATTTATGAAAGCGAATTCTTTTGCTGTAATAACCGGTATTGGTGATGGATATCCTGTTGCAACGCATGTTCCACTTGATATAAAACAAAAGGGTGATAAAATATTTTTTACCGGCCACATCATGAAGAACTCCGATCATCATAAAACGTTTTTAAAAAATGAAAATGTGCTGGTGATCTTTAATGGCCCGCAGTGCCATGTAAGCGCCAGTTGGTATACAACTCCAAATGTTGGATCAACCTGGAATTATATGACTGTTCATGCAAAAGGAAAAATACATTTTGGCGATGAAGATCAAACAAAAAAAATTGTTGAAAAACTTACTAACAAATATGAGAAACCGGACAGTGAAGCTGCGTTCAATAAGTTATCCAATGAATATGTTGACCGGATGGTGAAAGCAATTAGTGCATTTACAATTGAAGTGGAAAGTTTGGATAATGTTTTTAAACTTAGCCAGAATCATGATGAAGCAACAAGAAAAAATATCATTGAGCACCTTCACAAAAACGGAAGTGATAATGAAAAAAATATCGCTGCAGAAATGCAACAGCGAATTAACATACTAAAACAATCCAAATGACACGGGAACAGTTAACAAAAGAGATATTTTCAAAAAAATCTTATCTGTGTGTAGGATTAGATACTGATGTAAATAAAATTCCTGCATACCTGGGACCCGATGCTGAAGCGGTTTTCAGGTTCAACAAAGAAATAATTGATGCCACAGAAGATCTTTGTGTGGCATACAAGATCAATACAGCTTTTTATGAAGTAATGGGTTCTGTTGGCTGGGAAGTAATGGAGAGAACATTGAATTATATTCCCCAAAAACATTTTAAAATTGCCGATGCCAAGCGTGGAGATATAGGCAACACTTCTTCTCAATATGCAAAAGCGTTTTTTGAAACATTAAATTTTGATGCCATTACTGTTGCGCCATATATGGGGGAAGACAGCATCTCGCCATTTTTGGAATATGAAAATAAATGGACGATACTTTTAGGGTTAACTTCCAATTCCGGCGCTGCAGATTTTGAATTGAAAAAAGTAATTACAGGAATTGAAGAGTTAGACGAAGGCATTCATATTACAAAAAATAAAACTTGTTTTTTGTATGAAACTGTTTTAAAAAAAGCAGCTAAATGGGGAACGACAAATAATTTAATGTTTGTGATTGGCGCAACTCAGGTGGATCAATTTATGAGCATTCGCAAAATTATTCCTGATAATTTTTTATTGGTTCCCGGTGTTGGCGCCCAGGGTGGCAGTTTAAAAGAAGTGTCTAAATACGCTATGACAAAGGATTGTGGGCTTTTGGTAAATGTTAGCCGTGCTATTATTTACGCCGGCGAATCAGAAAATTTTGCCGAAGATGCAAGAGCAATTGCATTGCAATATCAAAGGGAGATGGCAAATCTTCTTCCTCAACGATGATTATAAATTCAACTTTATGAAACGCAGAAATTTTATCAGCGGGCTTTCTGTTTTATCTGTAGCCACTACTTTATCCCCTGCTTCGTTGGCAGAAACTACTTCTAAAAAAAAGAAAGCTTTAAAAATTGCATGGTTGTCAGACACACATGTTAAACCAACAGATGTTGCAGAAACAGGAATGAGAAAAGCATTTCATCATGTAAATAATTTAAACGCTGCTCCTGATTTTATTATTAATGGCGGAGATAGTATTATGGATGCACTGGCAGCCGATAAGGCTAAAACGCAGCAGCAGTGGGATGTTTGGAACAAAGTTATCAAACAGGAAAATAAATTACCGATCTATCATTGTATCGGCAATCATGATGTTTGGGGCTGGCAGGTAAAAGATGAAACAATAAAAACTGATCCGTTGTATGATAAAAATTGGGTGATAAAAGAACATAACATGCCCAACCGTTATTATAGTTTCACAAAAGATAAATGGCATTTTATTGTGCTGGATAGCACGCAGGAAAATAATGGAGGTTACATTGCACGAATTGATGAGCCCCAATTTGCCTGGCTTGAAAATGAATTAAAGAATACACCTCCGGAAAAATTTATCTGTATCGTTTCACACATACCGATCGTTTCTTTTTGCTCTGTGATGTTCAGTGAAAAAAATGAGGCTAATGGCGACTGGAAAACTTCAAGAGCATTGCTGCACGTGGATAACCGCAGGATAAAAACTTTATTTGAACAACATAATAATATTAAAGTTTGCTTAAGCGGTCATATTCATTTGCAGGATGAAGTGGAATATGTCGGGATAAAATATTATTGCAATGGCGCAGTGAGCGGAAACTGGTGGAGTGGAGCATTCCAGGAGTTTGCACCGGCTTATGCTTTGTTTGATTTTTATAATGATGGCAATGTTGAAAGGCAAATGATAGAATATTCCTGATGGTTGCAACTATCTTTGAAATATAAATTTTAAAAATGGCACAAGATATTTTTCAATCTCCTGATTATTTTTTAGTAGATGACTTGCTTACTGAAGAACATAAATTGATTCGGGAGTCGGTTCGTAATTATGTAAAAAAAGAAATTTCTCCCATCATTGAAGACTATGCACAACGTGCAGAATTTCCGCAACAGATAGTAAAACAATTGGGTGATCTTGGATGCTTCGGCCCCACAATTCCGCATGAATATGGCGGCGGCGGGCTTGATTATATTGCTTATGGTTTGATGATGCAGGAACTGGAAAGAGGCGACAGTGGTGTTCGTTCAACCGCGTCAGTACAGGGTTCCCTGGTTATGTTCCCAATTTATCAATATGGAAATGAAGCGCAAAGAAAAAAATATTTACCAAAACTTGCCAGCGGAGAATGGCTTGGATGTTTTGGATTAACAGAACCAAATTATGGAAGCGATCCGTCCGGCATGTTATCCAATTTTAAAGATGCCGGAGATCATGTTATTTTAAACGGAAGTAAAATGTGGATCAGCAATGCGCCGTTTTCACAGGTTGCAGTTGTATGGGCTAAGGGTGAGGATGGCGACATAAAAGGATTGATACTTGAAAGAGGCATGGAAGGTTTTACCACGCCAACAACACATGGCAAATGGAGCCTGCGTGCAAGTGCAACAGGCGAATTGGTTTTTGATAATGTAAAAGTTCCGAAAGAAAATATTCTGCCAAATGTAAAAGGATTAAAAGGACCATTGGGTTGCTTAACAAAAGCCCGTTACGGAATTGCATGGGGAACAATTGGTGCGGCAATGGATTGTTACGATACAGCTTTGCGATATTCAAAAGAAAGAATTCAGTTTGATAAACCGATCGGAGCTTTTCAATTGCAGCAAAAAAAACTGGCCGAGATGATAACCGAAATTACGAAAGCGCAATTGCTGAATTGGCGGCTTGGCGTTTTGATGAGTGAAGGAAAAGCAACACCTCAACAGGTGAGTATGGCCAAAAGAAATTCGTGCGAAGTAGCAACAAATATTTGCAGAGATGCCCGCCAGATATTAGGCGGGATGGGCATTACAGGCGAATACTCTATTATGCGGCACATGATGAATTTAGAAAGTGTTATTACTTACGAGGGTACTCATGATATTCATTTACTGATAACCGGCATGGATGTTACCGGGTTAAATGCATTTAAGTAAAAGCATGTGTTATCAATTGCGGAAATAAATAATAGAAATTTTAGTAAATTGCCAGCATGAAAACCATAATCTATAAAAATATTGTAGCTGATGAAGAAATATGTGGTGGAAGACCTACAATTGATGGTACAAGAATTACAGTAAAAACAATTCTCGGGTATATTGTTGCCGGAGATAAAGATGAGAATATTTTAGAAGGATATCCGCGTCTTACCAAAGAGGATATTGCTACAATTAAAGAATATGCCACATTGCAATTTGATCCTCAATTTTTTGCCAAAGCCTTTTAATTAGATTAAATGAAATTTCTTATTGATGAGAACTTGCCGGATAATTTGAATATCTGGTCATCAAAAGATTTTTTGCATATTACAAAAATTGGGGAGGCTCTTAAAGATTCCTCTGTTTGGGCCATTGCAAAAAAAAACGATTCAATTATTCTTACTAAAGATTCTGACTTTCATGAAAGAATTTTATACAGAAGGCCTCCACCAAAAGTAATTTTATTCAAACTTGGCAATACCTCAATTAGCTTTCTGCAAAATTTTTTAAAGCAACATTGGAAAGAGATTGAAAGTAAAATTCAGTCGGCAAAACTTGTAATTGTTTATATCGATAAAATTGAGGGCTTAAAATGAAAACATTCCTCATCGGCTTTATGGGCAGCGGAAAAACTTATTACGGAAAATTATGGAGTGAATTGTCGGGTTTAATATTTTATGATCTTGATGATATGATTGAAGAACAAAATAAAAAAACGATCACTGAAATATTTGCAGGTGAAGGCGAAGAACATTTTCGAAATTTAGAAACGGCTGCATTAATAACTTTTGGCAACAGCAAAAATGTTATTGTAGCCACCGGCGGCGGCACTCCTTGTTTTAATAATAATATTTCGTGGATGAATGAGAATGGCGTAACTGTTTATTTACAATCTTCACCTGAAAACATTTTAAAAAGACTGGAAGGAGAAAAAGAAAAAAGGCCGTTGATAAAAGATCGCAAAAAAGATGAACTCCTTTTTTATATCACAGAAAAAATAAGAGAGAGAGAATCATTTTATAAACAGGCCACTATTATTTTAAACGTTGATGACCTTCAGCAAAATTATTTACCTGATTTTTTAAAGATTTAAATATGCATAAAGGGTTTATAAGAACTGCAGCTATTATTGGTTTATTGTCTGTTGCATTTGGCGCATTTGCTGCACACGCTTTAAAAGAATTATTATCAGAGTATGCGGTAAACATTTTTGAAACCGGCGTCCGTTACCAGTTCTATCATGTATTTGCATTACTTGCAGCAGGTATTTTATACAAAGAGTTTCCAAATAAATTTATAAGATGGTCGGGAATATTTTTCATCATTGGGATAATTTTATTTAGTGGGTCATTGTATTTTCTAACCTATGTAAAAGGAACTGTAATGCCCGGCTACAAATGGCTTGGCCCAATTACGCCAATCGGCGGACTGTCATTTATCCTTGGGTGGATATTTCTTTTTGCAGGATGTTTTAAAAAGTCAATAGGTCAATAAGTCATTATGGGTTTTCTAATGACCAATGAGCAATGTTTCAAATTCATATCTTTGCCAAACCATGCCCACAAATTCTAAAAAGAAAAAAAATAAAACTGTAGACCCCTCCAAAATGAAGCCTGAAACGGTTGAGAAAGTAGTGGCTAAAGAATTATGGAAAGATGAACGTACACACAAAATTATCGGCGCCTTCTTTTTATTGATCGCATTTCTTTTATTCGTGGCATTTACCTCTTATTTATTTACCTGGCAGGAAGATCAGTCAAAAGTTTTTAAAGGAGCTAAAATATTATTGCCAAGCCAGGATCAAAATGTGGCAAACATGCTTGGCACTGCCGGCGCATATTTTTCTGATATTTTTATCCGCCAGGGATTTGGCATCGCATCCTATCTTTTTTGCACTTTCTTTTTTATCATAGGCGTTAATTTATTTTTTGGCAGAAAATTATTTTCATTAAGCCGCAATATTAAATATGTAATTGCAGGGCTCATCGTTATTAGCGTTACTGCTTCTTTTTTAATGCAGGGAAAAACATTTGCATGGGGCGGCGCTGTTGGTGATATATTAAACGAATGGCTGCAGCAATTCATCGGGAAAGTAGGCACAGCAGCGGTCTTGCTGGTAGCTGTCTTGTCTTATGTTATCTGGAGATTCAACCCCGCTTTTAGTTTGTCTAAGAAAAATAGTTTGCAAACTGATGGTGCAACTTTACATATTGATGAAGAATTTTTGCATAATGAAGGTGTTGATGAAAATGAACTTACTTCTTTACAAACAAACACGCTGCAAACGGTGAGCAATCAAATGATAGCTCCGAAAGAAGAACCCATTCCAAATTTTGATCTGCAGTTAATTGAAAAAGGAAATATAGACAATAGCGAAACAGTAACTATCGCTGGGCCACAAAGAAATATTCCTAAGAATGATCTTGAACTGGAAATAAAAAGTGTTCCTGAAAAACCTGCTGAAGAAATAATTCCTGCTGTTAAAACTCCTGTGGTAAAACCTTA
>DATCOF010000237.1:0-3417 GCA_036564845.1 Chitinophagaceae bacterium
AAATTTTTTTGTGCAATCCTTTACACCTATCGCAGCAAAGCAAGCAGATTGAAAGAGCAATGCTCTTTCAATCTGCTGTAAATTGATTGTATAATTTTACTTTAGGTAAATCTTTTTTTTACGTCTGCTGCTGCTCCTTCAATATTATCTTTCAGGTCAGCGGCTTTGTCTTTGTAGTCAGAAACTTTATCTTCTAACATTTTTTTGTACTTCTTAGCTTTCCTTAGCAATTTCTTACTGGTTTTGCTGCCTTCTTCAGGGGCAAGTAATATTCCGGCAACTGCACCAATGGCAATTCCTGAAAGTATTAATAATGCTGCGCTTGATAATTTCATATAAATGTGTCTTTAAAAATTATAGTCAAAAATACTGCCATAATAGTAATATTCGTTTTTTTTTGTGGTTGATGAATATCGTGTCACACCATTCGAAAGCAAAAAAGTTAAAATGATGATGTATATCATTTTAGGCAATAACATTCATCATTATTGAAGAATTAAAAAGCAAAGATCTTTCAGTTTTAAAAATATGGCTATGAAAGGTGTTGTTATTTACCAAAGTAAATATGGTGCTACCAGTAAATATGCGCAATGGATCGGGAGTGAATTACACTTTCCTGTTTTTGAAACCGGGGAACTTGATCCTGGCCAATTGGACAAATATGATTTAGTGATACTTGGCAGCAGTGTTTATGTTGGAAAGCTGTTGATGAAAAAATGGCTAAAGAATAATTTGAAGTATCTGTGGAATAGGAAGATCTTTCTTTTCGTTGTATCGGGAACACCATTGAATAAAAGAGAAAAGCTGGATAGTTATATAAACGCATCAGTGCCTGCAGAAGCGAGGAATATGTGTGATATTTATTTTTTGCCCGGCAAAATGGTGATCAAAGAGCTTTCATTGTTTGACCGCTTTATGATAAAAATGGGAGCAAGAGTGGCTAAAAGCGAAGCTATAAAAAAAGCCATGCTAACTGATTATAATGATGTAAAAAAAGAGCATATCACTGAATTATTAAATGCCGTAAAAAGAGCTTCAATGGTAACACCTGCAACCCTTCAGAGGACGTCCGTCTTACAAGAAAAAAATTAATTTTCAAGCTGCATTATTACTATATATCTAATCTTTAAGTTAAAGGAAGCTTTGTATTATCGAATAATAATCACTAAGAAGCTTGATATATTGAATAATTGTTTATAATATTATAATAGATCATGCTTTAATTCGTTTAATAACGGTCTTTTAAAATATGTATTCAAAGGAGCAATACATGATTGGCTTCATTTTTGAAATTAAGAGATAGAAAATAACCAAACACCAGTTGCAAACCCCCATTCGATCCTAAATGAACAAACTTTTAGTAGTTATTTATTTTTTTTTACCTCTGATTGCGCATTCCCAGACTGCAGATTTCACCTATAATAGTACTAACAACCTGTATTGTAATCCTTCAGTAATACAGTTCACCCAAACCTGTACCGGAAACCCAACAGGCTTTGTATGGAACTTTGGGAACGGAACAACGAGTAATCAGCCAAATCCTTTAATAACCTTTCCCAATGCGGGAACTTTTAAAGTAAAGCTGATCGCAATTTATGAGCAGAATGCTGTAGAGATCACTAAAATGGTTGTTATTAATCCATCGATAACAGTAATTATTGATTACGACAGAAATTATATTTGCAAACCGGGTATAATAAATTTTACTGCATCAGGAACCGGGAATATTGCTTCTTACAATTGGGATTTTGGTGATGGTTCGGGGATAACAGGTGCTTCAAATACTATCAGTCATAATTATTTAAACTTTGGTGATTACAATATTTCCTTAAAAGCAACTGACATTTCAGGATGTTTTGCCACAACAACTACTGCTATCAAAGTGCATACACCGGTAATCACCGGGTCAGTGTCTCCGTTATCAGGATGTATTCCGGCCAATGTTAGTTTTAATGCGAATGTTGATATCCCCGTAAAAAGTTCTGTAACAAATTATTCCTGGAATTTTAATGATGGAAGTCCTGTCGTTTCTACAGCATCTAATAGTACCAACCATATTTATAATACTACAGGTAAATTTTCTCCTTCGGTAATTATTACTACCAGCGAAGGTTGTACAAATAGCTTCACTTTCGATTCAATTGCATTTGGAACTCCGCCGGTAAATCTTGTAGCCTATCCTTTAAAAACAGTTATATGCGGATCTGAAAACGCAGTGATTATTGCAAAAGCAAAAAATGCAAATAGTTATTACTGGGATTTTGGTGATGGCACAAAGACCAGGGTTACTGATACAATCACTCAACATAAATTTGGAACATTAGGAATAAAAAATATTACAGTAACCCCTGCCTTTAATGAATGCAAAGGAGTATCCGCTTCATTTCAAATAAATGTAATAGGAGTAATTGCTACTTATAGTTATTCAAATACATGTAGTGATAAAAAAACTTTTTCCTTTACTAATACAAGCCAGGGAAATCAATCAGGTATTTCGTGGGATTTTGGTGATGGCTCTCCTGTTTTAAATAGTACAAATGCAACACATACTTTTCCTTCTGCAGGTTCTTATGTTACTTCATTAACAATTACCGATAATATTACGGGATGCAGTGACACATATCCTCAAACCATTTACACAGCAGATCCGTCGATGATAAATCCTGATCTCGCAATTTGTAGAAATAGTGCCACCACTTTTTCAATTATAAATAATTATAATAATCCTTCAGCAACTTATTTGTGGAATGTTGTCGGTATGCCTGAGCAGCCTTCAAATACTTCTTCAATAACTGCCACTGCAGGCACTTTCGGTAATTTTAATAGTTACGTTATTATAAATAATGGCACTCAATATTGCCCTGATAGCATCAGTTTAAATAATACAATTTTGGTAAGAGGGCCAATCATTGATTTTAATGCACCTGATACAATTTGTTTCAACAGTGCTTACAATGTTAGCAATAATTCAAAACCATATTTCGCTACGGATTTAATAAGAATGTGGAGCTGGAATTTTGGTGGTAATGGAAGCGATAATAATTTTCAGCCTCAACCTTACACATTTACCTGCGCCGGATTGTTCAATGTAAAATTAATAGGCGTAGATAAAAATGGCTGTAAGGATAGCATTGTGAAAACTATTACTGTAAAAGAATCACCTTTTTTACGGGTTATACCAAAGCTTGATACGCTATGTGCGGGGCAGACAGCAACTCTCATAGCATTTCACAATGATAAAATTATTTGGGCGCCTGCAAATTTGGTATCATGCAATAATTGTGATACTGTGATCGCAAATCCAACTGTGACAACAAAATTTTATGTAACGGCTACAAATAATTTAAACTGTTCTTCTACAGATAGTGTATCGATAAAAGTTTATACACCATTCAATGCTGCTCCTGAGTTTAGTGA
>DATCOF010000238.1:0-6322 GCA_036564845.1 Chitinophagaceae bacterium
TATGGATTAAATCATATCCGGTTTCATTCGTGGTGTCCTCCGGAAGCTGCATTTGTAGCTGCTGACAGTGCAGGGTTTTATCTGCAGATTGAATGTTCCTCGTGGGCAAACCAGGGCGCCACCATCAGTGATGGAAAGCCGCTTGACCAGTTTATTTATGATGAAAGTAATCGCATAGTAAACGCATATGGCAATCATCCATCTTTTTGTATGATGGTATATGGCAATGAACCTGCAGGAAAAAATCTCATAGAATATTTAAAGGGCTTCGTTGAATACTGGAAGAAGAAAGATCCAAGACATCTATATTCAACAGCAGCGGGCTGGTTAGTGATAAGCGAAAACGATTACAACAATCCCCCCGATCCACGCATACAACATTGGGGCGAAGGTTTAAAAAGTATCATTAACAGCAAATCACCACAAACTTCTTACGACTGGAGTAGTGTTATTGCTAAATGGCAACATCCAACTGTAAGCCATGAAATAGGTCAGTGGTGCGTGTATCCTGACTTTAAGGAGATACCAAAATATACGGGAATATTAAAAGCAAAGAACTTTGAGATATTCAAGGAAACTTTGAAAGATCATGGCATGAGTAAACTCGCTGATAGTTTTTTATTGGCCTCCGGTAAATTGCAGGCATTATGTTATAAAGCAGATATTGAAGCCGCATTGAGAACAAAAGGCTTTGGAGGCTTTCAATTATTAGGACTTAGTGATTTTCCTGGGCAAGGCACGGCGCTGGTTGGTGTTGTGAACGCTTTTTGGGAAGATAAAGGATATATTACTGGTAAAGAATACAGTAGGTTTTGTAACTCAACAGTACCTTTAGCCAGGCTATCTAAAATGGTATATCTAAATAATGAAAAATTGTTGGTACCTGTTGAAATTGCGAATTTCGGTGAAGGTCCATTAAATAATATAATACCATTATGGACTATTAAAGATGCTTCAGGAAAAATTTTATTTAGAGGGAATTTTCCTAAAATTACTATTCCATTAGGGAATGGTATTAAGTTAGGTGAAATCAAACAATCGCTTTCAACTATCACCAAAGCCACCAGGATTGTTCTAACGGTTTACGCCGGCCGTTTTCAAAATTCGTGGGAACTATTTGTTTATCCAGCCTCATTACCAGCTATCGATAATATTTTCACAACTCAGGAACTTGATGCCAGGACAATAAAAACTCTTAACAATGGAGGTAAAGTATTACTGATTTTAAAAAAAGGATCCCTAAAAGAAGATAATGGGGGCAATATTAAAATTGGGTTCTCCAGTATTTTCTGGAATACTGCCTGGACACGTGGCCAGCCTCCAACTACTTTAGGCATTTTAGTTAATCCGGCAAATCCGGCCTTAAAAGAATTTCCTACTGAGTACTATAGTAATTGGGAGTGGTGGGATGCAATGAGTCATTCTAATCCAATTATACTTGATTCTGTTGCTACCGGGCTTAAACCAATTGTAAGAGTAATTGATGATTGGGTTACAGCCCGTTCTCTTGGATTGGTTTTCGAATGTAATGTTGGGAAAGGAAAATTAATTGTATCAGGTATCGACCTTTTATCAGAACAGGATAAAAGACCGGAAGCAAAACAGTTATTGTTTAGTTTGAAAAAATATATGTCATCTGACCAGTTTAGACCGCAAACGCAGGTAAATATTGAAAAGATAAAAGGGCTGATAAATTAAAGTCCAAATAATTGTTTACTGCATTAGAACCTGTTAATTAATAATGGGAAGTTTTAAAATAAAAGTAATTATTGTAATTGTGAATATTAATAAAAAAAATAAAACAGAAATTGTAGAAATGAAATTGGAAAAGGATTATTGCCAATATATTATGGCGTCATTAATTATGATGCCTCTTTTTCATTTAGCCAATCTTCAAATAATCAAAAAATATTTAAAATCAATGCAGATATCCCGGATAAAAAAATTTATTTCAGACCAATGTATAAAGATGCAACTTACCTTACTGACCTGGAACCCTATCCTAAAAGCATCCCTGATTTTGGAAAGCAAAATACTTGTTTGAAGATAATCCTTGTAACACTGAGGTCTGAATATAAAGCATATCTTAATTTATAATAAATGAACACAATCCTAAAAGAGGACATAAGCCAAATACCTCAAAAGCATTCCTATAATACTAAGTACATCTTAGGCATCTCTTTTATTTCTGCCTTAGGAGGTTATTTGTTTGGGTTCGATTTTGCAGTTATCTCCGGAGCACTTCCTTTTTTGCAAAAGCAGTTTGTTTTAGATGCCTATTGGGAAGGCTTTGCCACTGGAAGTCTTGCATTGGGTGCTATCATTGGCTGCCTTGTTGCAGGATGTGTTTCTGATAGATATGGCCGCAAGCCAGGCTTATTAACTGCCGCTGCAACTTTTGCTGTTTCTTCATTGGCAATGGCATTCTCACCAACAAGAGATGTTTTTATTGCCTCTAGATTTTGTGCGGGTATTGGGGTTGGTATGGCTTCTATGTTATCACCGATGTACATAGCAGAAATTTCACCTGCTCACATGCGTGGCCGTATGGTCGCAATTAACCAGCTCACGATAGTATTGGGTATTCTCATTACTAACCTTGTTAATTATACGATGCGTAATTACGGAGATGATGCCTGGCGCTGGATGTTTGGATTGGGTTTTATTCCATCGACCTTATTTTTCATTGGAGCACTATGGTTGCCTGAAAGTCCACGCTGGCTTCTAAAGGCGGGTAAAAGTGTAAAAGCAAATATTGTTTTGAATAAAATTGGAGATATCAATTTTGTAAATGAATCTATTAGAAGTATTGAAAATTCTTTAACCGGGATAACTAAAACAAATTATTCGGACATTTTTAAAAAAGGAGTACTGCCTGCCGTTCTTGTGGGTATTGGGCTTGCTGTGTTTCAACAATTGAGTGGTATTAATACTGTTTTCAATTATGCTCCTAAAATATTTCAAAGCATTGGTGCATCCCAGGATGATCAGTTGCTTCAAACTGTTTTTATTGGAGGTGTGAATCTGGTCTTTACCATTCTTGCTATGCTGTTGGTTGATAAATTAGGTAGAAGACCTTTAATGTTGATGGGTGCAGGCGGCCTGGCAATACTATATATAATTGTAGTCATTTTGTTAGGCGCTCATTCACCGTATGTCTCCTGGTTTTTATTAGCAGCCATTGGGTTGTATGCTATGTCACTGGCTCCGGTTACCTGGGTATTGATCTCTGAGATTTTTCCAAATAAAGTACGCGGTGAAGCTACAGCCATTGCAGTAATTAGCTTGTGGGCTGCCTATTTCATCCTCGTATTTACCTTCCCGATTCTGTTTGAAAAGTTGCAGGAAAAATCATTTTATATCTACTCGGCAATTTGTGTTCTTGGATTTCTCTTTATCTGGTGGAAGGTAAAAGAAACAAAAGGGAAGACCCTGGAAGAATTAGAAGGTGTGATGCAGCAGCATTAATTCAATATTATGATTAATAAAATAGTAAAAACGTTTTTAAGAGAATTTGATGTAACCTCTTATTCGGCAGGAATCATGCTCCGGTGAATGATGGGGAACATCCGGAATGGCATTGGCACATGCATTTTTATCCGCCATTGCTGAGGTCTGCAACAGTAAAGAAGTTTATGGTTGGTTATGAAATGATGGCTAACCCTTAACGGGATATTACAGCAGAATCTGCAGCAGAGAGGAAAAACCACGCAAATTAGGTTCTTCATCACTTTTGGTTAAAAGTATTTTAAATTGACACACAACAATAAAGTCTTAGCTTAAATAATCCCCTGCTTTTTTTGAAATTCAATTCCGAGTTTCCTTAATAGATTATAAACTTGCGCCTTCTGGTATTTAAAATCGTGAATTTTACACCGTCCTTTAAAAAAATTTGTGGCCTCGCCAGGAATCGAACCTGGATCTGGAGCTTCGGAAACTCTTATACTATCCATTGTACTACGAGGCCTGTTATATGTGCAGTTATTTAATTAACCCATGTGCATTTGTTGCAAATATTTTTACTGCAATAGCGATCAAAATTACACCAAAAAATTTCCTGACTGCAATGAGACCCGCAGGACCTAAAATGCGCTCTAAAAATTTTAATGATTTTAATACCGCGTAAACAATTATAAGATTAAAAAGTATGGCAATAAGAATTGTGAGCTCCTGGTAATTTGCTTTTAAAGAAATTATGGTTGTTAATGTTCCGGAACCTGCTATAAGAGGAAAAGCAATGGGAACAACAGTTGCAGCCCGTAAATCTTTTTCACTTTTAAAAAATTCTATTCCTAAAACCATTTCCAATCCCAGAATAAAGATCACGATTGATCCTCCTACAGCAAAAGATTTTATATCAAGCCCAAGCAGGCCAAGAAAAGGTTTGCCGAGAAATAAAAACAATATCATCAGTGCGCCGGAAATTAAAGTTGCACGTCCTTCGTTGATCCCGCCCAGTTTACTTTTCAATCCTATCAAAACAGGTACGGCACCTACAATATCTATAATAGCAAATAATGTAAAGGTTACGGTAAGCAACTCTTTGCTAAATATTTCGGATAGATCCATAAAAAGATTTTAGCAAATGTAATTTGTTATTGCGAAGCATTAATTGGTAACAGATCACAAAAATAAAAACTATACTCATCAGCATTTACAGACTGAAAACAATTATCACTTTGTTGTTTGGGTGCTGCATATTTTCTGCTGACAATTTCACCCTTAGTAAATTCAACTTTATTTTTAAATATTGGGCCGTCAAAAACAAATGTGTGAAACTCGCCGTTCTCACCGCAAACATCTACATTCTCCGGAAGATCTTTAATAAAATCATTATCAATTATTCTTCCGCAAAAACTTTTGTCAAGAAATTTCTCATTAACACATACTACTATTGTTTTAAAACCAAGATCAATAAATTCATTAATGAGTTCTGTTGTATCTCTTTTCCAGAGCGGGAACACAGCCTTCATCCCTATTGTTGCTAATTGTTTTTCTCTGTATTCTTTCAGGTCTTCCAAAAAAATATCACCGAACACACTGTGCGTAAACTTTTCTTTTTTAAGGGTAGTCATTACTTCGGACATGCATTTTTCATATTCAATCATTGATGGTTCATGAGGCAATATCAATTTCTCCAAAGGAATGTCAATAGCTGCTGCCTGCTGTTGCAATAATTCTTCTTTAACACCATGCATAGAAATGCGGTGATAGTCTCCACTGATATTGGTCAAAAGTTTCTCAACAGAATAATTTTTATCTTTTAAAAGATGATATAATGCAAGCGAACTGTCTTTGCCACCGCTCCAGTTAAAAAATGATTTCTTTTTCAAATTAGATCAATTAAGCAATTCTTAACGCCGGGTATTTTGATTTCATCCATTCAAATGCTCCAAACATTATCGCTGCGTATAATAATATTCCTGAAAGAAAATTCCTTTCAAATGGAATGGCTGCTGAAAGGCATGCCCAAAATCCGGCAATCGTTTTTGGATAAATTGAACTCCCCAACCATACACCGATGTCAGACACGATCCAATGAATAAAAGTGACTGCCAATGCAGACAATAAAATATTTTTTACCAAAACATTTTTCAGCATAAATTTTCCTGCGATCACCATTAAAGCAAAGGCTCCATATATCCAGTAAAAGCCACCGTAAAATAATTTCCATTCGTGGCCATAAACAAAGCGGCTTAACAATACGTCGCTCATCCATAAAGTAACTAACGGAAACAAGTAAGCTTTTTTTGAATTAAAATATGCGCCGCCAAATAATGCCATCGCCCACACAGGTGTAAAATTGCTGAGGAATGCAAAGCCCCATACGGGATTGATTACAACACGAAGTACTGCAACTGCTACCATAAATAACAGGAGAACTATTATTCGTGGATTAAATTTTTGATGAGTCATAAAAAAATATTTAGTAATAAAAAGTTAGAGATTAAATGTTATGCCACCGGTAAATAAAAACGGGATAGAGTTATACCCTGCCACATCAAAGAATTTTTTGTTGGTGATATTTTGCGCATCTGCAAAGAGCTTGATGTATTTTTTAAACCTGTATTCTGTATAAGCATTCAGTAAAAAGTAGCTATCAAGTTTTACATCTTTTACCTGGTATCCGCCGGCATCATACCGTTTGCCAACATATTTACCGGACACACTAATGTATAATCCGTTGTCAAAATTATATGCTGCAGAGATATTAAAATTATGCGCCGGCCTTCTTAGTAAATATTTATAAACAGAATCTTTAAAAGTTATCCTGCTTTGATTTTCTTCCTTCGGTTTTAAATAAGTATAGTTAAATGCTAGG
>DATCOF010000239.1:0-23115 GCA_036564845.1 Chitinophagaceae bacterium
GATTCAAATGTTACTAAATGGTATGCAGCACCTGGTTTTTCCAATAACAAAAAAAACAACCGCATTACTGTAACCATTAAAAAGATCGATGAAAAGCTACAGGTCTTTATTGATAAAATTAAAATAGCTGAATACGAAAAAGCAATACCTGCGGCTCACTTATTTAATGCCCTTTCATTTGATTGTAATGGCAACTCAGGAGAGAATGATAAATTTTATATCAGCAATATCAAAATCACTAAAGATTAAGCTGCTATTCCAAATAAAAAAAATCACTGTTTTGCAGGATACAAAATAACCGGCAACAAAAATATTTTTGATTCAGAAAAAAAAATATCATGAAAAAAATAATTCTCCTCTGTGTCTTATGTGCCTCTGTGACAACCTCCTTTGCACAAAGGGAAACCTTCGACCTTACCACTTACACTTCGCCTAAAGGTTGGAAAAAACAAACTACCGAAAGTGCAGTTCGGTTTACAAAAGAAGATGCAGCAAAAGGAACTTATTGCATGATAACATTGTATAAGACTGTGGCTGGCAAAGCAGATTCAAAAAATAATTTTGATTTGGCATGGGCATCATTAGTAAAAGAAATGGTAACAGTTTCTACGGCTCCCCAAATGCAACCGCCGGCAACAAAAGATGGATGGGAAGCACAAAGCGGCTATGCCCCATTTGAAAGTGATGGCAATAAAGGCATTGTACTATTAGTAGCATCAAGTGGCTTTGAAAAGATGGCGAATATTATTATCCTAATCAATACAAATGTGTATGAAAAAGACATGACTGATTTTTTAGAATCAGTTAGTTTAAAAAAACCGGATACTAATTCCCTGCAGCCAACTAATAATAATATCGACAACGCATCTATCCTTGGCACATGGGGAATAAATGTGAGTGACCAGCAAAACTATGCAGTGAATAATGGCATTAACGGCTACAGCACTAAACAATACACATTTAATGCAAATGGTACCTACTATTTTTATATTAAAACTTTCCAATACGTTTCGGATAAACTTCTATTAGTAAAAGAAAATGGCACTTATCAAATCAGCGGAAATAATATTACAATCATCCCACAAAAAAGTATAATTGAAGCATGGAGTAAAAAAGATGGTACTGATAAATGGGGCAAACTTTTAACAACGCAAAACAGAACACTGGAAAAAGTAACCTACCAGTTTACCAAACATTATTTTTCCGGCATACAAAAATGGAATCTTGTATTGCAGGCTGATAAAGCAACACAAAGAGACGGACCTTTCAGCAGCAATACTGCCTTTAGCAATGCATGGTATTATGCTCCCATTTCTGCTAACAATCCTGTAATTGATTTGCCGGGAGGGCAACAAATAGTTACAGAAGAAATAAAAAAAGAAGCGGTACAACAAACAGCCAGCAACGGTTTTGCATTTAGCACCTCCAACTTTGATGATGGGTGGACAGCAGTTCAATCAACAGATTATGTAGTAATATCCAAAGGCGATATAAAAGTATTGCTTCATTATGCTGTTCCGTTAACAGATGAAATAAGGAGTGATGATGAAGCTACCAGAGATTATTTTTGGAATTTGTTAGTTGCAAAACGGTATAGCAATATCAGTATCACAAACAAACCAAAAGTAATGTCTTATGATTACAGCCGTATAAAATTTATGATCTTTCCCAACATTAGTCCAATGGCGCATTAAGATTATTATCTCTCTCTTCCTTATCTTTTTTAAATTCAAGCTTACCAAATTTCCATGTAAAGTTTAATCCAAAAGACCTGAATGGAATTTTGCGTGTGTTGTTTGCCGTAAAGTTTGATCCGAACAATTTAGTTTGCTGCGTTACATATTTATTAAACGGATTGGTTGTAGTAAATGCAAGACTCCCTTTCTTATTCCAGAATTGTTTGCGAAGAGCAAGATTATAAGAAGTGAAGGAAGGATAATTTCCCTGCGCCTCGTGCCGTGCAGAATTAAAGTTGCCGAAAAGCTCTCCCACAAAAGTTGGCGTTACCTGGTAAGTGGCATTTAGATTAAAACGATAATTAAAACTGTTTGAATTAAATCCGGGATCGATCACATTGATAGTATGCCTGTGAAAAAAGAATGCATTAGACCTTACACTAAACTTACTTGAAATATGAAGATCAGCAAAGAAATTAATACCTGCATTTTTCTCCATACCAATATTTTGGCGTGTACTTACTGATACATTTGTGTAAGTAGAATCTCCCACTTTAAAAGATGGATAATAAACAATGTAAGGTTGTATGTCATGATCATTAATGCGGTAAAATAAACTCACCATAAATGATCCAACTTTTTCTACATCCCTGCTATAGCCAAGCTCAATCCTGTGGCCTATTTCAGGCAATAAATATGGATTGCCTGCTGAGAGGTTTTTTGGGTCGTTTGTATTTATAAATGGATTCAGATCATGATAATCAGGGCGCTCAATTCTTTTTGAATAACTAAGTTTTATGTTTTGGTTATCACCGATTTTCTTAGATAAAAATATGGAAGGCACAAATGTATTATACCCCGGAACTTTTACCTGTTGAGTGCTGTTTGAATAATAAGAATTTATTTCTGTGCGCTCGTACCTGCCACCGAGTTTTGCATTAAATAATTTTCCTACAGGAAAACTTATCTCTGAATAAAAAGCATACACTTTTTGATGGTAGTCAAGGTTGTTTGATAGAGACGGATTAAATAAATATTGTTTTACTGAAGGTTGATATCGCATTACTGTTGATGTGCTGTTGATATCATAAAAACTTACTTTACTTCCAAAGCCTAAAGTAACATCCTTCATTAACGGTTGTGTATAATCAGCTTTTATTTCAGTCTCTCTTATTTTACCCGGATTAACACTTTGTGTACCATAATACAAAGAGTCCTGCGGCAGTAAATACTGGCTGTTGTTGCTGTTTGAATTATCATTGCCAAAACTTGAGTTCACATTTATCTCCAGTTCCTGGTCTTCTTTATTAAATGTTCTTTTATAATTCAGGCCTGCATCAATGTTGTGAAATTTAAAATTATTAGTTGTATTCATGGATGATAAAATATCACCCATTACATTGCCTGTATAATATTGCTGGCCCTGCGTTGTAAAGCCACTGCCGTTATTGCCGAAATGATTATAAGATATTGATCCGGAGAAGTTATTCTTTTTTTGAAGTGTCCAGTCAAAGCCAAGCCCTGTTTGATATCCGCTTCTTGTAAATTGACCATATCCATCCTGGTGAAGATCAGTTTGATGATTATTTCCATCTACAGTATATCTGTCAAAAACATAAGGAACTGAAGACTTCAATCTTGCATTGCCACTTACAAAAGCGTTCATCCCAAAGGTTCCATTGCGCACATTAAAATTCAGAGATCCGTTTTGCTGCAACGTTCCTGCTGTTAATGAAATATTTCCGTTGTATCCTTTTGCTGTATTTGATTTGAGGATGATATTAATAATGCCACCCATTCCTGCTGCATCATATTTTGCCCCGGGGTTAGTTATCACTTCAATACTTTTTATCTGGCTTGCAGGGATGGATTGCAATACATCTGTTATGCTGCTGCCAAATGCTGAAGAAGGTTTCCCATTTATTAAAAACCGGATGCCACCGCTGCCGGCAAGCTCAACATTTCCATCAGCATCTACTGAAACCTGTGGTACTTTTTTTAGAACATCTGTAGCCACACCGGATTGTGAAGTAACATCACGCTCTGCATTAAAAACCATTTTATCAATTTTGTTCTCAATCAACTTTCCCTTTGCAACTATTACTATATCCTGCAGTACACCCGTCTTTCTTCCCAATAAAACAGTTGTAAGATTGATAGAGCCTTTCTTATTATTAACTGCTACGTTATTTAGCGTATGAGCATTGTACCCAATAAATTCAAAAACAATATTGAAGACACTATCTCTTACATCAGTAATTGTATATACTCCATTTTTATCTGTCGTTCCTCCATTTACGGGCCTAGCTTGTCCCTTTAAAAAAAGTGTAACTGTCGCATATTCCAGGGGAGCTTTTGATGCAGAGTCAATAACTTTACCGCTGATAGTATTTGTTCCATTAGGTTGAGCATAACCGGTAAAAAGACTCATCAATAATATTCCGGATAAAATAATTTTCTTCACTAAATTTTATTTTGTGCGCAAAGGTATTCCCCAAATCTTAAGCAATTCTGATTTTTATATAAGCGGAAGATCAAAAAGTGATCTATAATTTTTATAGCTTGCCATCGGATAGTTATTCCTGAAATATGTTCTATATTTAGATCAGTATAGCCTGTAAAAAAAATACCGCATATATATGCTGGACAATAAATTCATATTGAGTGAAATTAAAAAAACGCTTCGTAAAAGTGCCGGTACAAATGTTATAGACCTCGACAAAGAGTTTAATCACGAATTTGATTTTTTTTGCAGAATAATTTTCCGCATAAATTTATTGCGAATAAAAAAATATTACAGGCATCAATAAAGCCTTACCTCGTTGTTACTTCCAAACAGACAAAAGAGCTTACAAATATTTTTGAAGTAATATATAATGAATGTGAAAACACTAAAAACCATAAAAACGAGTTGATAGCTTTAAAAATTATCGAACTGCTGATATTAAGTGAGCGCCTGTTTGCTGATGAACATAATTTTGATATCAACCTTCCGGCAAAAGATATAATTAAAAAATTTATGAACCTGGTGGAAAGAAATTTTTTGTATGAGCGATCCGTTGGTTTTTATGCGGCAAAATTAAATATACATCCTAACCATCTTAACTCGCTGGTAAAAAAAATTACAAATACCACTGCAAAAGAATCGATACAAAACAGGATCATACTGGAAACAAAATATTTACTTCATTCAACCGATCTTTCAATAAAAGAAATTTCAAACCAGTTGGGTTTTGATGATCCAAATTATTTTGCGGTGTTCTTCAAAAAATCAGAAAAGATGTCTCCCGTAAATTATAGGGCTTCTTTTATTTGAAAATCAAAGATGTTTATTTGGTTTGTATAGTTTTTTTTACACAGTAAACAGAACTTTGTATCTGTTTCCGAGGTTACTAAAAAGTAACTGATGATTGTTTGAAATTGAATATGGAAAATTTCTTTTGAATATTTTTCCGTAAAAAGTTCCGTTTTATTATCCAATTAATGTCCTGATACAAAATGATACATTACGTTTCATCAATTTCCATAACCTAAAATAAACTCCAAGAGATTAACCCGGCAACATTTCTTATCTCATTTTTTTTGTCCCAATTAAAACCAGTTGCCGGAGTCATCCACAAATAATGCTTCGTATCCATAGAATTCTTTTGTAGGCGGCTTTCTATGCCGTTGGTGTTTCAAAAGATTTTACTACGTAACCCAACTATATAAAACATTAAAGAACTAATCTGTAAAATTTATTCGCAAATCTTTACTGTTGTTGGTGCACCTTAGCCACATAGCTTATTGAACACTAGCAACGGCGAAAAATTTCTCTTTACTAATATCGATAGGTGATTGCCATTTGTTTGCCATATTGAAATTTTAAATGAGCGTTGTTGCTTATTACTTTAAAATACAAAATTTTTGGTTTGGGTAATAATGCATAAAATAAAAAATGGCTCGTGCGTACACGAACCATTTTACAAACTTATTTTTATCCTTAATGGTTTATCAATGCGTTAAAGTAATATTTGGCAACACAATCTTTGAGCCACTATGCACCACAACATTAGCAATAGTTGTATCACGATAGCCATTAAAACTATGGAATGTTACTGCATACGTTCCTTCATGTAAACCATTAATTTCATATTCGCCGCTTCTTTCCGGAATTGCATTTCCCACATCCTGGCTATTAGTTGCATTTACAACAGCATGCGCATCCAGTGGAAATACTTTTCCCTGTATAGAACCAAAATGTTTTTTGCTAAATGGTTTTAATATAGGCTTCAGGTAAAACAATCCGTTTTGTTCTATCACAGACCGGCTCAGATCAAAGTCTATCCATATACTTGTGTTCAAAGTATTGTTGTTGTCATCGTCCTGATCTTCGTCATGGATCTTTACATATAAATAATTATTGGTTCCGGCAAGTAAGTTGAGCGGATATTTTACGCCTGCTTTATAAACTGAATTGTTGCTCCCTAATGTTATCCTTATTTTTCTGATCTTGCCGGTAATATTTCCTGTGCCAAGGGTCATATTAACCCCATTGCGTAAAGCCGCAAGATTATATACTCCCGGTGTAATTGAGAGCGTATCCCAATTGCCAAATTGATCATGGTGAACATGATCATCATCATCATCTTTGTCGGCATCTCCAAAATGATCATCCCCTTCATGTTCTTTGCTTGTATCAACTTTTACTTCAACATACCGGATGTCTATCCAAACCGAATCATATAGAGAAGGATCATCCGTGAGGAAAACAGAAAGGTTTTTGTTTTGCGTATTTACTGCATCTACCGAAGATTTTTGGCAGCCGATAAAAAAAAGTAAGCTGCAAATAAAAATAATAGCGGGTAACTTAAAAGAGTTTTTCATTGTGGGTTTTTTATTTGGTTAATAAAGTAAGAGGTGTAAAGAAAATAATATTTATTTACAACATAATATTTATGCAAAAATGTAACCAAACTTTATGTTAAGAATAAGATATGCTGAGAGAAAATATTTTTTATGAATTCTTTTGCAAAAATGAGTGCGTTGTCGTTTATGCTTAGTTGTGTCTACTTAAAGCTTGAGTATAGGCACAGATTCATAATTCTTTGCCGTTGGTGTTCCAAAAAGATTTTGTGAGTGAGCTGCACCAACAACTGTACTACGTAACCCAACTATATAAAACATTAAAGAACTAATCTACAAAATTTATTCGCAAATCTTTACTGTTGTTGGTGCACCTTAGTCACATGGCTTATTGAACACCAACCGCGAAAGATCTAAAAGCTGCACTGCAATAAACATGATCGCAAGTGAGGGAAATGGGTTGATTTTTTTAGCACCTAAACCAAGTGCATAATGTCCGATGAACATACAATGGTATTTAGTTTTGGTAATAGTATACTGTTCACAAAATAAAACAATTGCGATTTATAAAAAACATTTGCAGTATGTTCTTAGCGGGATACCGCCACATACAAGGCTTTCAGGGAGATACGGCAGGAGAGAGAACTCAGGACTTTCTTTCTTTAATTATAGTTTATAAGTCCGTAATTACAAACTACGGACAGTACTTTTATTATTTTAAGATACTAACGATAGCGTGGGAAATTTGTAGCAATTAATTATTTTGAAGCAATGATTTTTTCACATAAATCGATGTTAATATTTGTGATATCTTTTTTACCATTGTTTGAAATGCCCCAAATTCTGTCGTTATTGCATCTGCAAATAAATTCATGTACCGAATTATTTCAATATTTATACTAGCTGCTCTTTCGCAATATTCTATTGCACAAAAAGCAAAATTGATTTTGCCTGTAGGTATAACGGGCCAGGTAGATCATATCGAAGTTTCATCTAAGCAAAAATATTTATTTACAACTTCTGAAGCACTGTTGCAGGTTTGGGACTATCAATCAGGCAACGAATTAGATTCTGTAACATTACCGCATTGTTATCCTTCGGGCCCAAAAATAATTGATGCTGAAAAAAAATTAATTGCATACGAGGAGCGTAACACAAATGATGTTGGAGAAATCACATCGTGTAATATTCATCTCTATAATTTTTTGACGAAGCAAATTGTAAAAACATTTTCTCTTGGTAAAAAAAGTACACTTGTAATTTCATTTTCATCTAACCAAAAATATATTTTAATCCACGCAGGAAACGATGCTTATTCAAACGATAATATTTTTTTAAGGTTTGATATTGAAAGCGGAATCGCGGATACACTTAATGCAAACATGCAGGGAATAAATTCCATTTCCCTTTCCTCAGATGGTGAATTGGCGCTGCTTTCGCCTTATAGCGGTGGCAAAGCATATTTATATAATTTCAAAACCAAAACAACAGATTCAATTGAAACAGGTGAATATTGCCGTTATATTTTAGCAAACAGATCAATAATAGCCGTTAGGGAGGATTCAATAGAAATATGGGAAATGAAAGACCATCATTTTGAAAAAATATTTTATCTTAAATCCGTTGGACGGATATATGACTTTGATCTTACAAAGGATGAAAAATTTGTTTATGCTGCTTCAAACGAGGTAAAAAAGATATATACTTCGTCAGGTACATTTATTGGTGATCAACCTATTAATACCAAACTTGAAGTATTTGATATTGCCACAAAAAAGATAACGGGCAGTTTTATTTTGCAGGTAAATTCTTTGCCGGGAATTATAAAATGGAGTAACGTAAACGAAGCTGTTGTTGCATTTAATAACGGTTTGTTACTTAAATTAAATATTGTAACCGGAGAAAAATTAAATGATTTTAACGGCCAAAGTACTGAACTTACGGATGCATTTTTGATAGATCAAAATAAATTTTTACAGGTTAGAAAAGACAGTGCAATAAGCCAGCTGAATACAAAAGTATCTGCAAAAACAAAAGAGTTTTCATACAAAGGGTATAAAATTTTAGGCACTTCACAGGATGGAAGATTTGAAATTTTAAGAGAGATAAAAGCTGACTGCGATAGTGCTTTCAGGGATACAATCATGGGAAAAAATTTCGTTTTTGATAAAAAAACACAGGACTATAAAAAGATAAATACGTACCCTGTTTGCGATACTTCGTTTTTAAAAATATTGGATACTTATTCTTTGTCGATCGTTACTTCTATTGCCATTCCCAAAGATTTAGGTGCTGCAAAATTTATAAGCGCAAATGAAGTTGCGTTCAGGAATTTAGTTTGGAATACCAGGAATAATAGTTATTCAGTAAAGAAAATTTTTACTGATAATTTAAATAATAAAACGCACATAACACCAATTGCTTCCGGGGGAATGATAAACACAAAATTTTCTTTGTGGAATGCAGCAACACACAAAAATAAAAAAATTGAAAGCGGTATTGCTATTGAAAAAATCGTGTACGATGAACAAAAGCAGCAAATAATTTGCGTTGGAAAAAACATAATAAAAGCTCCAGAATTCCTATACAAAAAAAACGATGCAACCACTGCAGTGGATAGCATGTGGCAAAACCTCCAGGATAAATTAAATGAAGGCATAGAACCTCAGGAGGATTATTATTCGTGCGTTATAAAGATTTATGATATTAGGTCAGGTAAGTTTATTTTTGAAAGAGTTGATACCGGATTTTACTATTCTGATCTTGCGATATCGGGTGATAAAAAATTCTTTTGCTACTCAAAAGCTGATGGAACTCCGGAGAGAAAAAACCGCCTCGAAGTTTTGGATATTGAAAAAAATAAATTGTTTGAAATAGTTGACCCGTTCGGTAATTCGCCGGATAAGACAAGCGCACTCTCGTTTTCAAACGATGACCGCTTTCTAATTTGTACAAGAACAGATAAGCAGATAACATTTTTTGATTATAAAAAAGGCGAACAGTTGTTTTCTCTTTTCTTGCTTAATTCATCTGATTGGATCATTCAAAATAAAGATGGGCTCTTTGATGCCACACCAGGCGCTATGCGGTCAATGTATTTTGTTGTAACTGATGTAAATGATAAGGATGAGCCATGGAAGGTGATTGATTTTAGCCAGCTAAAACACAGGTATTATCAACCGGAGTTGTTACCGATCTTATTAGGATTTAAAAATGAAAAATTAAGAGAAGTACCTGCATTTAATAAAATTTCTTTGCCGCCGGACGTTGAACTTTCTCTTCAAAAAAATAAACTCAGTATTCAACTAAAAAATAAAAATGGAGGCATAGGTAAAGTATCAGCTTTTATTGATAATACTGAGATAATTGAAGATGCAAGACAACATTCTTATGATTCAGCAACACAAACTTTAGAGATAACTGTTGATCTAAACAATTACAACAAGCTTATCAACCCTAATGCTGATAATATTATAAAAGTTATTGCATTTAATGGTGAAGGTTGGCTGAGTTCCAAACCGGGTACAATTTATTTTCAACCTTCCGGAATAAATGCCAAAGGTGCTGTAGAGACAGATGTTGATAAAAAAAATTTAGTAAAAGATATTCGGTTGTATGGTATTGTTGCAGGCACTTCTGATTATGCAGGAAATAATATCGATCTGAAATATGCATCGAAAGATGCAAAAGATTTTGCAAATGCACTGGCCCGGTCATCTGCAAATCTTTTTGGTAAAGACAATACAATTATCCGCCTTTTAAATTCGGAAGCCGCTGATTCTTTACAGCCAGCCAAAAAAAATATTGAGCGTATTTTAAATTGGGTATCAACGGTGGCAAGGCCACAGGATGTTTTGGTAGTCTATCTTTCAGGTCATGGTGTAAATTATGGCGGACAGGATGGGGATTTTTATTATCTCACTTCAACAGCCTCAGGTGCAGATGCAGAATATTTTAAAGACCCTGATATAAGAAATTCTGTGGCTATAAGCAGCGCTGAACTAACACAAATACTTAATAAAATTGCAGCACGAAAAAAAATATTATTGCTTGATGCATGTGCAAGTGGTAAAGCTGCAGAGAATATGATGACCGCAATGAAGGATGTGCCTGCAAGCCAGGTAAGAGCGCTGGACCGAATGGCAGACCGCACTGGATTTTATATATTATCAGGATCAGCTGCAGATGCGGTTAGTTATGAATCTACAAAATACGGACAGGGATTGCTCACTTACTCATTGCTGAAAGCTATACGGGGTGCTGCATTGCGGCAAGATGGAAATGAAGAATATGTTGATATACAAAAACTTTTGCAGTATGCTGTTGATGAAGTGCCGTTACTGGCAAAAGGGATTGGCGGTATTCAACAACCTTTGTACCGGAGCCCCGGCGATCAAAAAAGTTATGATATCGGCAAGATGGATCCTGCAACAAAAAAAGAAATTATATTGGCAGAGCCCAAGCCAATATTTGTTGCAACTACTTTTATAAATATCGATGAGAATGAAGATGATCTTAAATTAACCCAACTGGTAAATGCACAACTGAGAGAAATTACAATCAAGGGAAAAGAAGCTGATATTTTATTTACAGAAGCAAAGGATTATCCTGATGCATGGAAGATGAGTGGCAACTATAAAATTCAAAATAATATTATTACACTCAGTTATCGTTTGCGAAAAAATGATCGTAAGGTTGATAATATTATTAAAGGAAATAAAATGGATCTTCAGAATTTTATAATTTTTGTAATGAAAGAAGTAAGAACAACAATTGCGAAATGATGTTGATAGTTTTTTCTCCATGATCGGTGTCCCCACCGACCAAACCCTAACAAATTTAAAAACCCAAACCACTTTGATAAATTAGATAAAAGAGATTGTAATTTTTATGTGATTTGGTAGAATCTCAGATTCATCGCAAATGGTCGGTGGGGACACCGACCACGGAGGGGAGGATAGCGGGGGGAATACAATACTGAATTTGACATGGCTCATTCGCTGGCGCAAGTATGCAGGGTGGATTTTGTGCGGTAAGGGTACTTGTGCCTTGTAAAAGATTTCTGGTTAGAATTTTTTAATAAAAATTATTATGAGGAAAGGCATTACTGGAAATGAAAGTTTTGGATACTTTAGTTTTATAGAATATTATATGGCACAAGTACGCCATGCTAAAGCCTGCCCTGCATACTTGCGCCAGCGTGGGCTTGCGCCATGAAAAATTATTTTTATTGAAGAGAAATGGAACAACCTTGCGCCAAAATAGGTGTTCTGTGTGTTAGCTTTGCAGCTATGCTTCACCTGCAATAACATAATCTAAGTTAAATATTTATTCTTGTGCTCACTGGCTGCCCGATAGAAATGAAAAAACCGGTGAAGGTTTTGTGCATGGCTTTTGTGCCGGATTTGTAATGGATAGCGGGGACCAATGATGATAATGATTCAAATGCTAACAGCCCCATATCATCTTCATCTCTTTACTCAGGGGATTGCTTCGTCGTTCCTCCTCGCAACAGCGGTTACTTCAACTCTCACTCACTACTCATCACTCACAACTACAAACTATAAACTACAAACCACAAACTTCTTTTATATTTGCGCACTATGACAACAGAACAATTAAAAGATATGAGAGACCGTGTACTGGTTTTGAGGAGGTTTCTTTGACGTTGAGAACCGTGAGCAAAAAATAGATAATGATAAACAACTTTCGCTTTCACCCGGCTTTTGGGATGATAACCAGCGGGCAACTTCCATTTTAAAAGAAACTAAGGTTAACGGGTATTGGGTAAACATGTACCGTGATGTGGAAACGGCGGTAGATGATTTTGCTGTGCTATTCGACTTTTGGAAAGAAGGTGAAGCCACTGAAGAGGAAGTGAAAGAGGCATACGCAAAAGCGCTGCAGCAAATTGAAGATGCAGAGTTTAAAAGTACGCTGAACAAACCGGAGGATGAATTGCCTGCGGTGCTTCAAATAAACAGCGGCGCCGGCGGTACGGAAAGCCAGGACTGGGCGGAAATGCTGCTGCGTATGTATCGCATGTATGGCGAAAAGCAGGGCTGGAGCGTACTTGAGCTGGATTACCAGGCCGGTGACGGTGCAGGAATTAAAAGCGCTACGCTTCAGTTTGATGGCCCGTTTGCTTTTGGTTTTTTAAAAGCAGAGAGTGGTGTGCATCGCCTTGTTCGCATTTCTCCGTTTGACAGTAATGCCCGCCGTCATACAAGTTTTGCCAGCGTTTATGTTTACCCGTTGATTGATGATACGATTGATATTAAAGTAAATCCTGCTGATGTGGAATGGTCGTTCTTTAGAAGTGGCGGCAGCGGCGGACAAAATGTAAACAAGGTGGAAACCGCTGTACGACTGGTTCACAAGCCTTCGGGATTTATTGTTGAATGTCAGCAGGCACGCACACAAGGTGAGAACCGTGAGAAAGCAATGACGATGTTGAAGAGCCGTTTGTATGAAGAGGAAATGCGCAAGCGCCAGGAAGTGTTGGATGTTAGTAATGCAGGCAAGAAAAAAATAGAGTGGGGCAGCCAGATACGCAGCTATGTTTTTCATCCTTACAAAATGATAAAGGATCACCGCACTGATCATGAGGTTGGCAATGTTGGCCCGGTGATGGATGGGGAACTGGATGGATTTATAAAAGCGTATTTGATGATGGAGGCGACACCCTCCTAAATCTTTCACCCTCCTAAATCCTCCCTAAAGGGAGGACTTTGATGTTTCTAATACTTTAAAGTTCTTTTCATTATTTGAAGTGACAAAGATAACCCTCTAAATCTCCCTAAAGGGAGACTTACGAAGGCTCTTAGGGGTTAAAATTTTTTTCTTAGTTTGTACTTACAATTTTTTTTATGGAAGAGAATATGTTTTTGGGTGCGTGGAAATTAAACCCTCTAAATCTCCCTAAAGGGAGACTTTGATGTCTATAAATTTTTAAAGAATTTTTCATTATTTGAACTTTGTAAATTTATCTATGGAAGAAAATATGTTTTTTGGAGCTTCGAAAATAATATTTGAGAATGCGAAGGATCTTCGTAAGAATATGACTGATGCTGAGAAAATTTTGTGGGGATATTTGAAAGCTAAACCAAATGGATATAAATTCAGAAGGCAACATCCTTTGGGAATTTACATTGCAGATTTTTATTGTCATAAATTAAAATTGGTTATTGAACTGGATGGAAGTATTCATGATAATGAAGAAGTAAAATTGAATGATGAGATAAGACAAAAATTTATTGAAGAAGATGGAATACTTGTTATGCGATTTAAGAATGAAGAAATATTAAAAGACATTCAAAATGTATTAAGAATAGTATTGGAGAAATGTAATGAACTTGTTAGCGAATAAACTTACAAAGTCCTCCCTTTAGAGAGGATTTAGGCAGGTTTATACTCATAATTTTCTTTTATCACCCTGTTATAATATTCACCTAAAGATTTTGCATCTAAAAAATCCATGTATTCTTCAAGAGGAACATTAAAATATTTATACACCCTTCCCGTCTCTAAAATTTCAACTTCCAGAATTTGTTTGTCCTCATTGTAACCGATGGATTTTATCGCGGTTGACTCTACAGGTTCACGTTTCATGTTTGGTTCATTTGGTAATAGGTTACTTAATTCTCTCATATATCGTACCGTTTTTATGCGGTTCTTATTTACTGCCATATCTGTTACCATATCCTTGCGTGGCACTGACTTCCAGTCAATAGGTACGCCATATTTATTTTCTGTTTCCTGTAAATGATCCAGTGCTGTTAATGTAAAAGCGTGCAGCGTGCTCATGCGCTGAATGGTTCTTAATTTATTTTTTAGCGGCACATCACAGGCAAAAACTTTTTCATGAAGGCGCAAACATTCATCAACAAAAAACTGCCTTACATTTTTTATTGATGGCGCTGTATTGAAGTATGTGTTGATGCCGTCCTGTGTATCAAAATAAATATCAAAACTATCGTTAGTTAATTGTCCAACGATGGCAGATTGATAAATGAATTGTAATTCTTCGTTGCTCCATTTTTCATCAAGTAATGAAGCAAACATTAAAGAAGTATGTCCATTCTTTTCCCTGCAGATGTTTACAATTTCTTCCAATGAAATATTAGGATCAGATTGTTTTGCTGATACTGCCTGCCGTTGCAAAGCCATTTTTAATTGTTGTAAATATTGGGGAGTTAATGTGTAGAAAATTTGCAACTCTTTATTTAATGCAACAAGAAGTTTTGCTTTTGTTACAAGTTCCGTCTCATTAAAATTATTGGAGAGCAGATCAAAAACCTGTTCTCTTGTAAAATTGTTTTCATCAATCAGGTCGTCGCATAAAGTTGCCATTGCCCCAACAAGTGTTAATCTTTTACGTTCATCCATTGTAAGTTTTCTTCCTTTTAAAGTAAGATACATTTGTGCGCAGGCAAGCACTGTATACATTGGATAATAAAAAAGCACTTTCTTTTTTTCAGACTTAGACAATTCATAACCCAAATTTTTACAATGCTTCTCTACCAAAGGTTTTAAAAAGGACTTGATAAAAGCAGATTGCTTATAGCCGGACCATGTAAGCCGTAAACCATATACCGTTAATTGTAAATAATTCATTGCTTTCAAATATAGAAAGTTTTAGCAGTGTTCTTTCATATAAAAGCGAATGGTTAATTTTGCCCAGCATTAAATAAATTTTATGAACTACGGAGATTTTTATTACCCTATGCCGGTGAACGAAACGGTATTGAGTTATGCACCGGGAACAGCCGAAAGAAAACTTTTGCAGGAGACTTTACAAGAATTAAAAAGTAAAAAGATAGACATACCGATGTATATCGGTTCAGAAGAAGTGCGGACAGGAAATAAAGAAGAGATACGTGCGCCGCACGAAAGAGAAAATGTGTTGGGATCATTTCACCGTGGCAATGCAGCGCATGTAAAGAAAGCGATTAATGCGGCAATGAAGGTGAGAGAGAAATGGGCGAATGCAACATGGGAGAACCGTGCAAATATTTTTTTGAAAGCCGCTGAATTATTAGCAACAAAATATCGGCCTTACATTGTTGGTACAACAATGCTTGGGCAAAGTAAAAATCCTTACCAGGCAGAAATAGATGCAGCATGTGAGTTAATAGATTTTCTTCGTTTCAATGTTCATTTTTTAAGTGAGATATATCGCCAGCAACCAATCAGCAGTCCGGGTATGCACAACAGGATGGAGTATCGTCCGCTGGAAGGATTTGTTCTTGCAGTCACTCCATTTAATTTTACAGCCATTGGTGGTAACCTGCCAACAAGCGCTGCGATGTGCGGAAATGTTGTTGTGTGGAAATGCGCCAACACACAGGTTTACAGCGCACAGATGTTCATGCGTATTTTAAAAGAAGCAGGCTTGCCTGATGGTGTTATCAATTTAATTTTTGTTGATGGGCCAACCATTGGCGAAGTATGTTTTAGCAGTCCTGATTTTGCAGGCGTACATTTTACAGGAAGCACAGGAGTGTTCAACGGCATGTGGAAGACGATAGGAGAAAATACAAAAATTTATAAATCATACCCACGCATTGTTGGAGAAACAGGCGGTAAGGATTTTGTTATCGCACATAAGAGCGCAGATGTTGATACAGTTGTTACTGCTCTTTGCCGTGGCGCATTTGAATACCAGGGACAAAAATGTTCTGCTGCTTCAAGGGCTTACATTCCATCTAATCTTGCGCAACAAATAAAAAAGAAATTGGTTGCAGAAATAAAAACGATGAAGATGGGAAGTGTTGAAGATTTCTCCAATTTTGTAAATGCTGTTATTGATGAAAAGAGTTTTGATAAGTTACAGGGATATTTAAAGCAGGTAAGAAAAGATAAGGACGCAAAAATATTAGTAGGAGGAAAGTGTGATAAAACAAATGGATATTTTATTGAGCCAACTGTTATTGAAGTTACTGATCCGAATTATGTAACTATGTGTGAGGAATTGTTTGGGCCGATACTTACCATTTATGTTTATGATGAAAATAAATTTGAAGATGCATTAAGGCTTGTTGATGCAACTTCGCCCTATGCATTAACAGGAGCTGTGATAGCACAGGAAAGATTTGCAATTGAGCTGGCAACAAAAAAACTTCGCAATGCTGCAGGAAATTTTTATATCAACGATAAGCCAACAGGCGCAGTTGTAGGCCAGCAGCCGTTTGGCGGCGCAAGAGGAAGCGGCACCAATGATAAAGCAGGAAGTATTTTAAATCTTTATCGCTGGCTGAGTGCAAGAACAATAAAGGAAACTTTAGTACCTGCAACAAATTACCGTTATCCGTTTATGCAGAAAGAAGGGGGAAATAATTAAAAATGTAAAATGCAAAACATGATCTTTTTTAATTTTAAATTTTTCATTTTTAATTAGCACATGCAAACCATACTTGATAAAAATCAATTACATCTTACCATACAACGGTTAGCGCATCAGTTGGTGGAGAACCATCCTGACATTGAGAATGTAGCATTGATAGGAATTCAAACCGGTGGAATTTATTTAGCTGATAAAATTGTTGAAATATTAAAAGAGATAAGCAAGGATAAAAAGATACAGTACGGCAAACTGGATATAACATTTTACAGGGATGATATCCGTAAAGAATTGCATGTTCCAAATCAGACTGATATTCCATTTTCTATTGATGATAAAAAGGTGATATTGATTGATGATGTTTTGTTCACCGGCAGAACCATCCGTGCTGCACTGGATGCGTTGCAGGATTTTGGCCGTCCGCAAAAAATTGAGCTTTGTATTTTGATAGACAGGAAGAGTAGCCGCCAATTGCCTATCCAGCCTGATTATTGCGGCAAAGCCATTGATTCGATAATTTCAGAAACCGTAAAAGTAAAATGGGATAGGGAAGAGGTTGTACTTTTTTGAGTGTTTTACCTTAGCTTTGATTTTTAATGCAACTATCTACCAAACATCTCCTCGGCATTAAAGATTTACAGAGATCAGACATTGAATTAATTCTTACTACTGCCAAGCAATTCAAAGAAGTTTTACAAAGGCCTATTAAAAAAGTTCCTTCGTTAAGAGATACAACCATTGTAAATCTTTTTTACGAAAATTCAACCCGTACAAGAATTTCTTTTGAGCTTGCAGAAAAAAGATTAAGTGCTGATACAATTAATTTTTCTTCGTCGGGCTCATCCGTAACAAAAGGAGAAAGTCTACTGGATACAGTTAATAATATTCTTTCCATGAAAGTGGATATGGTGGTGATGCGGCACAGTGCAAGCGGCGCTCCGCATTTTTTAGCACAACATATTCCTGCTGCAATAATAAATGCAGGGGATGGGATTAATGAACATCCTACACAGGCATTGTTGGATGGGTTTTCAATCCAGGAAAAAACAGGAAGCATTGAAGGAAAGAAGGTTGTTTTAATCGGCGACATAATGCATTCAAGAGTTGCACTCAGCAATATTTATCTTTTGAAAAAAATGGGTGCAGAAGTTATGGTTGCAGGTCCGCCTACGTTAATTCCAAAACATATTTCTGAAGCATTGGATGTGCAGGTTGAATATAATTTGAAGAAAGCTTTGCAATGGTGCGATGTTGCCAATGTGTTGCGCATTCAGCTGGAAAGGCAGAACCAGGTTTTATTTTCTTCTCTTCGTGAATATAATCTTGCTTATGGTGTAAGTAAAAAGTTGCTTGATAGTTTGAACAAGGAAATTGTGATCATGCATCCGGGGCCGATAAACAGGGGAGTAGAGATTGATAGCGATGTGGCGGATTCAAATCAATCAATAATTTTACAACAGGTAGAAAATGGTGTGGCTATAAGAATGGCAGTGTTATATTTACTTTCTGATAAAAGTCAATAGTCATTATTATGACTCTATTTTTTTTTGACCTAATGACAAATGACCATTGACTAAAAAATACTTCAACAAATTTATATATGCAACGTATCTGTTTATTTCCCGGCACATTTGATCCTGTGACATTAGGCCATATTGATATTATTGACCGTGCGCTGCCACTGTTTGATAAATTTATAATTGGTATTGGGAGAAACAGCAGCAAAGAGCCAATGTTCTCTGAAGAAAAAAGATTGAGTTGGTTAAAAGAAATTTATAAGGACAATCCCAAAGTTGATGCGATTGCTTATGATGGCTTAACAGTTGAGTGCTGCAAATCTGTTGATGCTAATTTTATTTTACGCGGCATACGTTACGTAAATGATTTTGAATATGAAAAAGCTATCGCAGATATGAACCGAAGTTTAGATCATAATATTGAAACAGTTTTTCTTACCTGTATGCCGCAATTCACTTCAATTGCATCCACACTTGTGCGTGATGTTATAAGAAACGGTGGCGATGTTTCTCAATTTCTACCTAAGGAAGTAGCTACTACACTTAAATCATAAATCTCATGTCTATCTGGTTCAATAAATCTATCACACTTGAAAGCATAAAGGATTTTGGTAAAGAAACAATGGCTGACTATTTAGGGATGCAATGGGTAGAGATAGGTGATGATTATTTAAAACTATCAATGCCGGTAAACGAAAAAACCAAACAACCTTATGGTATTTTACATGGAGGCGCTTCCTGTGTATTGGCTGAAACTGTTGGCAGCATTGCATCTGCGCTTGTAATAGATATGGATAAAAATATTTGTATGGGTTTGGATATAAATGCAAACCATATTCGAAGTGCAAGAGAAGGAATTGTTATAGGACATTGTACTCCTTTGCAACTTGGCAAGACCATCCATGTTTGGGACATAAAAATTTATGATGAGGCAGAAAAACTTATTTGTGTAAGCAGGCTAACAGTTGCAATTCTTCCTAAAAGATGATCATTTCTTTTCAAGATGGCTTAATACTTCCAGAATAGTTTGGTAAGTATTGGAAGTATAATTTTTAAGATCAGATCGCTTAACCCATTTGATATCCGTAATATCTTCTTCTGTTTGCGGAACTAATTTTTGATCAGTATCACATTGCATTTTATACCAATGAGATTCCTTCAAAATATGTTTCCCAAACTCTTTATAAACATGATAAGTCTCTGTAACTTTTTCTTTTAGATCAATATTTGTTATCCCGGTTTCTTCTTCAACTTCTCTTACTGCACATTGCTCTAAAGTTTCACCTTCATCTAATTTTCCTTTAGGAAGAT
Organism: Chitinophagaceae bacterium; assembly: GCA_036564845.1. GTDB lineage: Bacteria > Bacteroidota > Bacteroidia > Chitinophagales > Chitinophagaceae > Ginsengibacter. The sequence goes on from DATCOF010000239.1 coordinate 19,692, forward strand.
CCCATTTTCCCCTGCGAAAGATCATTAATATTTCTTTGTTTCTATTCAATACTAAACCGCCCGCAGCTTCAATCACTTTAAAATGTTTAAAAAATGTATTCTTTAATTTAGTCAGGTCTTTATCTAATAATATCCCTGCATGAAATTCCGTTTTGGCGATCTCGTGAAGTAAAGACTTAATTGCTGAAGGTGATATTTCATCAATAAATACCGCATCCGGGTGGTGCATATATTCATCAATTGTTTTATCAATCTTGTCACAAAGGAAAACAGGTTTGTCTCCAAAATAAATTTTTATAAACATAGATTACCTTTGTGGGATGAATAATAAAAAAGCAGTTGCTGAAAAACTTTTACAAATTAATGCAATTAAGCTAAGTCCTGATAAACCTTTTACATGGGCAAGCGGGTGGAAAAGTCCGATATATTGTGATAACCGTAAGGCACTTTCATTTCCTTTAGTGAGGGATTTTATCAAAGCAGAAATGTGCGACACTATATCGCACTTTTTTAAGAATGCTGATCTACTGGCAGGAGTAGCAACTGCAGGAATTGCATGGGGCGCATTGGCTGCCGATCATTTAAAGCTCCCATACATTTATGTTCGTCCCAAACCTAAAGATCATGGATTAGGCAACCAAATAGAAGGCAATTTTGAAAAGGGAATGAAAGTAGTGGTAATTGAAGATCTTATATCTACAGGCAAAAGCAGTCTTGAAGTGGTTCAGGTTCTAAAAAATAGCGGCTTAGAAGTGGCTGGAATGGTTTCAATTTTTACATATGGCTTTAAAGAAGCTGAGGAGGCCTTTAAACAGGCTAATGTTACTTATATATCCCTCACAGATTATGATATTTTAATTACCTCAGCTATGGAAAAAGGCATTGTATCAATCAATGAAGAAAAGACCTTATTAGATTGGAGGGGAAAGCCGTCTGCATGGAAAAATTCCTAAAGACTAAAAGAGAGAAAACTTGTGTTTCCCTTCATAATTTACCGGCATACTCATAAAAACATTTGCCTTTCCAACTTTTACTTTGCCAGTAACTTTTACCAGTACCTCGCTTCCTACCATTGTACTCCATGCATTTTTAAGTGCATTTTTCATATCCATATCAAACTTGATCGGAAGAAGAAATGTATCCCTGCGGGGGATATTTATTAGCGTATCTGAAGCGCTATGTCCCAGGAAATTATTATTGATAAAAATATCCAGATCTGTTCTCCTTAACTGAAGTCCGAAATTATTGGGATTATAATATTGGAGATCGAGGGTAACCCGTGATGCATTGAATCCCAAACTCTCAACATGGAAATTCTTGTAGTCCTGGTATTCTAATTCCTTGGGAGCAGAGCACCCTGAAATAATCAAGAGTAAAATGAAAATAGAAATCATAGCATTTTTTTTCATGAAATTATTTTTAAAAATTTAACTAATATTTTTAGTTATTGATATATACCTACAAATAAAATATTTACTAAAAATAATTATTTATATTTTATTAATCAAATTATTAATAATCAGTTATTAATAATTTTTATAGAAAATTAAATAGTAAAATATATTATGCTATTAATTAAATATTTTATCGCATTTAATTTTATAATAATAATTTTACTATTAATATATATATTTATTACTATAAACTGTTTATCAAATTATTATAAAAGACTATGAAACTTAAACTTTATATACATACTTATATATAAAAAAAAATTAAAATTGGCTTCTCTTTCGCATAGATAGAAATAATAGTTGAAGTGAAAGGCATTTTAAAAATTTTGGGAAAATAGAATAGGATGCCTTTTGGGCATCCCATTAAAAAAATTGTCAGAGGTCTTAGTTATAGTTTACCAGGAAAACATACTGGCTATTACCATCAGACCATAGAAGCCTGTGATTATTCCGATTGCTATAACGGTTTCTCCAGCTTGTGTTGAATAAAAATTTTTCATAACCTACGTTTTAATTTAAAAAAATGATTAAAGAAGTAGGCTTTCATAGGAATTACTGGAAATGAAAAACATTAAGCTTTTTAATTCTTATAGAGGAGGATGGTATTTAGATAGGGATGGATGCACAAAATTAAGCTTTGAAATTTGATTATGCAAAAAAAATTAACAAATCTTTTTAACATCATTCATTGGGTGGTATGCTATCCAAGTTCTTTATTTCGGTTTTGTATTTATCCGGTAAGATCAAGGATTTTATAAACCAATCAATTTTTATTTTCCGAAGCAATTTATAAAGAATTAGAATTGATCTTAGAAATGAAAATTTACCAAGCTGTAATAGTTTAATTACTTGCTGGGGAACCACAAGTATTTGCCCTTGCAATAATAGCTTATACCTGATAGTTCCCAAATGCTTTTTATATTGTTTGTACAAATCCACGGTATAAACACTTTTTTCAAGATGTTTATTCAAATGATCATTTCGCATAACTAACCATTCATTAAAATTTCCGGGCAATCCACGTAAATTCATTTGTAACCCAAACCGGCGAAAAACATCAAATACTTCTTCTTTTTCTTTTACGGTAAGTTTTCTTTCCAATAATTCAAACGAAGCAATTGAATAATGGATCAACATAAAAAGTACATCTCTGTATGCCCAGTCAGGAATTGATGATCCCCTGTTCATTTCTACTGAGGAGTGTATGGCAGTAACTTTATCAATGGCTTTACAGGCTGCGACCTTTTTTAAAAAAACAATATTCCTTGCATAAGATACGGTTGAAAATAATCTTCCTAAAGGATCAGCAGGAAGTTTGCCTGTAAAGTATAACCAGTCAACTGCCTTATTTAAAGCAAACTCGGCCGAGGCACCTGCAAAAATAAAAAGTACAGTATCCCCCTTCCCCCAAATTTCTCTTACAATTGAACCCTTCTCTACAAAATATTCCATATCTAAAGATAAATTATGGCAGGGTTTTTATAGCGATTATTTATTTTATTGCGGAACAAATACAAAAAAAATAAAAATGAATTTCGATAAAGTATGCGAAAAAAAAATCTCTGCATTGTTTTTGATAAAGAGTGATCAACCATAAACACAAAATTTTATCTATGAAGAAAATATTTATTTTACTTACTGTATGCTTATTAGTTTTTAAAAGTTCAATTGCGCAGGATTCAGTAAATGTAGTTAATCATGTGAGCCATAGTACCAAGGCATCTGTAATTACAGACAAGGAAACTTTAAGATACCCCTACAAAACATCGTTTAAAACTGATGCACCAATTATTGCTGTAGGTCTGGGTTTAACTTATTTAGGCAATACTCTTATAAAAAATGAAAAACCGCTTACTGTAGCCGAACTGGCAAATGAAACAAAAGATAAAGTTCCATTTTTTGATCGCGGGAATGTGGGTTTTTATTCTGACAAAATTAATAAAGCCAGTTATATTCCCATGCTGGGATCG
>DATCOF010000240.1:0-17726 GCA_036564845.1 Chitinophagaceae bacterium
GAAATAAATCACACTACAATAGATTGAAAATCAATTAATAAGATCTCATTTTTTCTAATGCGTAGCATTAGAGTTTTTTAAAGTAAATTTCCCTCAGAACCCTTTTCCCTATTTGTTTTCAGGTGATTCTAAAATTTAAAAAATGCCCTACTGCGTAATCTGGGTTAATCAGCCAGAGTTTCATGAACTCAGAAAAATCATTATTTTTATTTCACATAATTTTTTACGCAGCGAAAGCCGGTATGCTCCAACCCTGTGTCGGGGCTACTTTTCATTCGCCTGGCTACCCGGTAGCCGCTGCAGTAACTATCATTACACAAAAAACTTCCACCACGTAAAACTCTTTTTTGTGTATAAGGATCTTCGGGGTCAAGACTTTTAGCGGGCCCCTGAGGATTTAATGAAGCTGTGTTTGCAAACGATTTATAATAATTTATATCATACCAGTCACTGCACCATTCCCACACATTGCCGGCCATATCATACAATCCATAACCATTGGGTGCAAAAATTTTTGCAGGTGCCAAAGTTATATATCCATCTTTTTTTTCATTGTAATAGGGGAATTTACCTTCCCAGGTATTTGCTTTAGGTTTTCCCTCATTCACCTTTTCATTTCCCCAGGGATAAATATTATTGATCAATCCACCCCTTGCAGCAAATTCCCATTCCGCTTCTGTTGGTAATCTTTTTCCTGCCCACTTGCAATAAGCCATGGCATCAAACCAACTTACCTGCACTACAGGATAATTTTCTTTCCCATCAATATTACTTCCCGGCCCTTCGGGATGTTTCCAGTCTGCACCACGTGTCCATGCCCACCATTGACTGTAATCATTTAAATCCACAGCTTCCGTTGTTTGTTTAAATACGAGTGACGCCGGCACCAGAACACTATCTGGTGGCTTTGGCGTTCCCGGTGGCAATGTTTTTTTTAATTCGTCCCAATCAGGTTTTTTTTCGGCAGTGGTTATGTAGCCTGTTGCATTTACAAATTTTTTAAACTCCGCATTCGTTACTTCGGTAGCATCCATATAAAATGCATCTACAGTAACTTTATGCTTGGGATATTCGTCAGGGCTTGCCTGGTTATTATCGCCACCCATCATATAAGTGCCACCTGGGATCAATTTCATCCCTGCAACGGATGTGTCACCGTTGTAAGAAACTGCATTACCGCTATCTGCCATACCAAACCGTGACGGCACTTTCATACAACAACTAGCAGTATCCTTTTTCGATGTAGCTATTTTATCTTTCCCGTTATTACAGGAAACAGGCACAAGCCCTGCTATGAATAAAAAAGTAATAAGATATTTAATTCTTGTCATCCACTTAAAATTATTATGATAAGGCCACTTCCAAATTTTCTAACAACAAAGAAATTATTTTGCTATTCATTTTATTCAAAGGTAGCCGTCATTCCCAATTTTTTTCTGCATTTATTCTCTTGATGTTGAAACCCGTTGCAGCCTATCAGCTAACTCAGGAGATAACTTGCCTGTGAGATAATAATCACCTAATGTGCTGTACATCCATTTAGGCAAGAAGTCCTCTAAATGAAGTGGCCGTTGGGCTGCGGAATTACGGATGGCCTTATCAAAATTCAGCGCAATGCCTTCAATGCTATTGTATGCACCCGGCAAGCTTTCAATACCATTTTGTGCAGCATTGTTTATAGGAAAATAGAAACCATTCTTTAATATCATATCGGGTTGTTTTTCTTCCAAACCCGCTGTGGCTGGCAACCCTGTCTGGTTGCCCCAATAAATATTTTGCTTCCATACATTATTTCTGTTCTTGTCCTGGTAATCATCTTTAAAAAAAGTGTAGCCCTGGTCTTTATTGTTATAAAAAGTATTGTTGACCAAAACAATATCATGCGGCACTTCAAACGTAAGATTATTATCTTTCGAAAACTTTTTACGAATATCATTCAGGGGATTAAAATTAATTGCGTAACCATTATTATTTGCAAAAACATTATCAGCAATAATACTGTTAAACGCCAAAGCAAATTCCGAAGCTGCCGGACCAGGGTTTAAATAAATTGCCGCACTACATCTATGCGCAAGTGTGATGCGGAAACCTGCTGAATGGATATAAAGCTGTGTTCATCTACTCTTCTTTCTAAAATAATGCATTGGTTATTTTTTTTAAATAAGATGCTATAAGGCATTAAATATGCGCAAACGGTTGAACATTTTTTTGATAAAAAAGAAGTGTACTTTTCTACAATGGTAATATGGGTGATGAGATAATTCATTGAGCATTTTTATCATTTTTTATATCATGTTACCTGGCGGCATTCAACTATTAATTCCGAAACCGTTTGCGGTAAAGTTTGCGCCAGGTTTAATTGCTATCATTTTAAAAAGCCTAATCTTTGGTTTAATGATTAATTCAAAACTTGAATAAGAGAAGGCAGTGATTGAAAAAAAACTGCCTGGTTAATTTTAAAAAACCGGTTGATTATTCAAAATTAAATTTTGTGATATGAGAAAAAAAATTCTAACACTTTTAATTATCCTGTTTGGCAGTTGCTATGCTATGGCACAGCAGCCGGTTTCAGGTACCGTAAAAAATTCGGATGGTTCATTTCTGGAGGGAGCTACCATTTCTGTTAAAGGCGGAAAAGCAAATACCGTTTCTGATAAAAACGGCTACTACCAAATAAATGTACCCGGGTCAAAAGCAATTTTGGTATTCAGTTATGTGGGGCATGTAAAAAAAGAAATTGCCGTTGGAAATAAATCAACATTGAATGTAACACTTGAAGCAGTAGATAATGCGCTCAATGATATAGTGATAGTAGGATATGGTACGCAAAGAAAAAAAGATGTAACTGTTTCTATTGAAAAAGTAAATATGGCTGATTTAAATAAAGCGCCTGTTCGTTCTTTTGATGAAGCATTGGCAGGAAGAGTTGCCGGTGTGCAGGTTACTTCTTCTGATGGGCAGCCTGGCTCTTCAAGCAACATTGTGATAAGGGGAAATAATTCTATTACCCAGGATAATTCACCTTTATACATTATTGATGGATTTCCGGTTGAGAATTCCAACAACAATGCTATCAGTCCTGATGATATAGAATCTATAGAAGTTTTAAAAGATGCATCTGCTACAGCCATTTATGGTTCAAGAGGTGCCAACGGTGTAATTATCATTACTACCAAAAAAGGAAAAGCCGGTGCACCGGTGATCAGTTTTAATACCTCTTATGGTCTTCAGAATGTTGTAAAGAAAATTGACATGATGAGCCCTTATGAATTTGTGCGTCAGCAATTGGAGATCGATACTTCTACATCTAATTCAAGTCCATCATATGCATACCTTACTCTTCCTGGAAGAACTTTGGATTCTTATAAATCTGAACCAGGTATAGATTGGCAATCATTGGTTTTGCGCCAGGCCTCCATGCAAAATAATTACCTGTCAATTTCTGGCGGTAATGAAGGAACAAGGTATTCTGTTTCCGGTTCAGTATTAAACCAGGATGGGATTATCATTAACTCAAATTATACAAGATACCAAGGCAGGGTTGTGTTAGACCAAACAGTAAATAAAAAACTGAAAGTAGGAATTAATTCAAACTATACTTATTTAAAACAGGCCGGAGCATCTCCTTCTCAATCTACCAATAGTGCCACAACCAATGTAATGTATGGCGTGTGGGGGCAGCGGCCTATCACACCGGCAGGAGGAACAGATATTGTTGACCTGTTGTTTGACCCGGGCGTTAATACTGCAAATGATTATAGAATAAATCCTGTAATAAATCTTCAAAATGCAGCAAGAAATTATTTTACAAAAAACCTGACTGCAAATGCTTATGCAGAATATGCTATTTTCCCTGACTTGAAATTAAGGGTAACAGGCGGCATTAATTCAATTATACAGCGGGCAGAAATATTCAATAATTCAAAAACGCAATATGGTAATCCGATAACATCAGCCAATGGGGTGAATGGTTCACTTACTTATAACGAAATAAACACCTGGTTAAATGAAAATATACTCTCTTGGAATAAAAAAATTGATAAAAATCAAAACCTGAACCTGGTAGGAGTATTTTCTTTACAGAGTGGGAACACCAAATCTTTTGGATCAAGTGCCACTTTTTTACCTAATGAATCGTTGGGTATAGATGGCCTTGATGAAGGTACTCCCCAAGCGATTACTTCAACCAGTTCACAATGGACTTTGGCATCTTTTGCTTTTAGAGCTGCCTATAATTATAAGTCAAAGTATTACCTGACGGGTTCTTATAGAGCTGATGGTTCTTCCAGGTTTGCCCCGGGTAAGCGTTGGGGATATTTTCCATCTATATCTGCGGCATGGAGATTTATTAATGAAGATTTTGCAAAAAGTTTAAAGCCGGTTTTATCTGATGGAAAACTGAGAATTGGTTATGGTGCAAATGGTAATAATAGAGTGGGTGATTTTGCTTATTTATCTACTATCAGTTTGCCGATAGCCAACTCTTACACAATAAACAATACGCCGGTAAGAGGTTCTATTCCTTCGGCTATTGGAAATCCCGATTTAAAATGGGAGACCACAACAGAAACCAATCTTGCATTAGACCTTGGGTTTTTATCAAACAGGATAACACTAACCGCAGAAGTGTATAAAAAGAAAACAAAAGATTTATTGCTACTCGCCAATTTACCTTTATCATCTGGGTATAGCAGTGCTTTTAAAAACATCGGCAGCGTACAAAACAAGGGTTTGGAATTTACACTGAACACCATCAATGTAAATAAAAAAGATTTTAGATGGAACAGCAGCTTTAATATTTCCTTTAATCAAAATAAGGTATTAGCCCTGGCAGAAAACCAGGAATCACTTACTTCTACTATTGGATGGGACAATAACTGGCAATCAATACCGAGTTACGTTGCCAAATTAAATAGCGCATTGGGATTAATGTATGGATATGTATGGAATGGTGTTTATCAAATCAGCGATTTCTATCAGAACACCGCAGGTGCTTATGTGTTAAAAGACAATGTGCCTACCAATGGAAACTCGCGGGCAAATATTCAGCCGGGCGATATAAAATATAAAGATATTAATGGAGACGGTGTTGTAAACTCTACAGATTATACAATAATAGGAAATGGATTGCCAAAATATACCGGCGGCTTCACTAACAATTTTACATATAAAAATTTTGATTTAAATGTTTTTTTTCAGTGGTCTTACGGCAATAATATTTTAAATATAAATAATTTAGTTTTTAATGGCAACGGATTGAATAAAGTAAACCTGAACCAATACGCAAGCTATAATGAAAGATGGTCTCCTACAGATACTACTTCAACTAATTTCCGGACCAGAGGATCCTTTGGTGGCGGGTACTCATCAAAGTTAGTAGAAGATGGCTCTTATCTCCGTTTAAAAACACTTTCTCTGGGATACAATATTTCAGAAAGCACGCTGAAAAAATTTAAGATCAAATCGCTTAGAGTGTATTTGGCTGCACAGAATTTAATTACCTGGACCAATTATTCAGGAATAGATCCTGAAGTAAATACGTATAATTCTGCGCTTACACCAGGTTTCGATTATTCGGCTTATCCCCGTGCAAGAATAATTACTTTAGGTGCAAATCTTACTTTTTAAATAATTATAAAATAGCAATATGAAACGTCTAACATATCTTTTTCCGTTATTGTTACTGAGCCTTATAAGCTGCAAAAAATTCCTTGATACAACCCCAACCGACGGCCTTGCACCTCAGTACTATTACAGTTCAGAAGCAGAGCTGAATACAGCCTTGATTGGGGTTTACGATCCATTAAGTACAGAAGCGCTTTATGGTAATATTGTATTTACCACGCTGGATGCCTGTACCGATGAAAGTTATTATGCAAGAAGCACTCAGACTACTGGGCTGCAGGTGTACAATTATGATTTTGCCAACAGCGATATCACTGGTGTATGGAAAACCTTGTATCAGGGTATTGAAAGGGCAAATTTATTGATTGCCAATATCAATAAGCCAACGATGGATTCCACAAAAAGACAAATCATCCTGGGCCAGGCTTTATTTTTAAGAGGGTATTATTATTTTGTGTTGGCCGAAAACTTTGGCGGAGTACCGCTAAAAATTACACCAACAGCATCTGTTACAGATGTGAATATTGCAAGATCTTCATTAAAAGATGTATATGCACAAATATTAAAAGATATGACTGCAGCCGAAGGGATGTTACCCACCGCATCTTTATTAGGTACATCAAGCCGTATTTCAAAAACTACTGCAGAAGGCATATTGGCAAGAGTTTGCCTTACAATGGCGGGTTTTCCATTGCAGGATGCTACCAAATATGCCGACGCATTAGCATGGGCTCAAAAAGTACAGTTATCAGGCCAGCATGCGCTTAGGGAAACTTACAATGCTGCAATTACTAATTCAGCCTATAGTCAAATTTTTATTAATCATACCCAGGATATTTATGATGTAAAGGAAAGTATGTGGGAAGCAGAATTTTCCGGTAATCGTACGGATGCTTATTTAGAGTCGGGCCGTGTGGGCAACAACAATGGTATCCTGTTTTCACCTGCTGCTAATTTTAATGATACAGGATATTGCAATGGCTTTATCAGTACAACAGCAAGGTTATTTAATTTATATGGTAACGGCGATTTAAGAAGAGACTGGGCCATAGCACCTTATAGTTATAACAACAATACATTTGCCCGTGTGCCTTTTACGGCAGCACAAATTTACAATCGCAACTGTGGAAAATGGAGACGCTCTTTTGAAGTTCTTACACCGAAAAATAAAAATTATACACCTACAAATTTTCCATTGTTAAGATATGCAGATGTATTGCTGATGCTTGCAGAAGCAGAAAACCAAGTGAACGGTCAAACTCTCGTTGCTTATGATGCCATTAATAGGGTAAGGCGCCGGGGATATGGATTCCCCACTACTACGCCAAATGTACTATCGGATTTAACTGTAGGCTTATCTAATGCACAATTTCAAAAGGCTATACAGGATGAGCGTTCAAGAGAATTGTGTTTTGAAGCACTAAGAAGGAATGACCTGATTCGTTGGGGAATATTTGTATCCACAATGAATGCTGTAGGTGCAGAAATAACCACAAACGGCGGCTATTTCGCTTACGGAGGTTTAGGAGGAAAAAATGTCACAGTCAAAAATCTGCTATGCCCAATACCAGCTGCTGAAATATCTGTAAATAAATTAATGACACAAAATCCAGGCTGGTAATTACCCGCAGTATTAAATTATTATTTAAGAAAAAATAAAATTATGCGTAAACAATATCAATTAATTATCCTCATTGGCATACTGGCTACTTCCTGTAGTAAAGATATAAAATTGCACAGCCTTTCTTTTGATGCTACGGTGAATAAGGCCAACCTCAATGCAGGAGATTCTGCAACCTTTAGCTTTTCCGGCAATCCTGATTTTATTACTTTCTTTTCAGGCGAACCTGGCAGCAGGTATGAATTTAAAGATCGTATAACCGATACCAGCACTAATGTGCAATTAAAATTTTCAACGGCAACTACTACTGCAACAAACGGTACATTATCATTGTTGGTTTCCAATAATTTTTCAGGTGCAGTAAATGCTACTAATATTGCAGCGGCTACTTTTACTGATATCACCAACAGAGCTACTCTTGCTACAGGCACTGCTACAGTGGCTTCCGGAACTGTAAGCCTCGCTGATTTTGCGCAACAAAAAAAACCAGTGTATATCGCCTTTAGATATGTGGCTGCTGCAGGAGCAGCACAAAAGAAGTGGACCATTACGGGCTTTACACTCAATCATGTTCTCACAGATAAAACTTACACCATTGCTAACATGACTGCTACAACGCCTAGCCCGGGCTTTGTAACAATTGACGTAAAAAACCCTGCGGTAAACTGGACAGCGGCTCTCGTAATAACAGGCGCTTCAACTGCAGCATTAGATACAGAAGATTGGGCCATTGCAGGTCCCATTGATTTAAGCCGCGTATTGCCGGATGCCGGAACACAAATAAAAACATTGAGTGAGGGGATGAACCAATTCCCATTCGTCTATAAATATGTTGCAGCGGGTTCATACAATGCAGTGTTTGTTGCTACCAATGCAAATCGTGATGCTCAGCAGTCTACGAAAAAAACTATTGGAATTACAGTACAGTAAAAAATCATATTTGTAGGTAGCGTTTAATTAATAAACAAGCAGTATAAATAATTTTTATCACTAAGGTTGCTAATTATGAAAAGCATTAAATTAAGACAGATTTATTTTTTACTGCTTATCATAGTTGCTAATTCAACTTTTGCTCAAACTGATTTTACCGTAATTACTTCAAGAATAAAAACGCAGGAAATTGAGGGTAAAAATGAAAAGACTGTTTTTAAAAATATAATTTCTTTTTTGCCGGCAATTCAAAATGATGGCAGATGGTCCGATATCGATTACAGCAATACCGATATTACCAAATGGAAGCCCGGAACACATTTGGAACGCATTAAAAATTTAGCCCTCGTATTTATAAATGAAGATGGCGTTTATTTTAATAATACTTCCGTTAGGAATGCTATCTTAAATGGCCTTCGTTTTTGGTATGCAAAAGATCCTAAAAGCAAAAACTGGTGGCACAATGAAATTGCAACACCAAAGATACTGGGCGAAATAATGATACTACTGCAACAAAGCAATGGACAACTTCCGCTGGGTTTGCAGGATTCATTGGTACATCGAATGATGCAAGGGAATGTGTTTAAACAAACCGGCGCCAATAAATTAGATATTGCGATACACATGATCTACAGGGCATGTCTAACTAAAGATAAAACCTTGATGGATACTGCTGTGCAGCAGGCTTTTCAACCCATCGTTTTCACAACTGCCGAAGGTTTACGATATGATAATTCGTATATGCAACATGGCGCCCAGTTACAAATATCAAGTTATGGCCTGGTATTTTTAACCGGTGAATATAAAGTGGCCAATTGGGTGCAGGGCACTTCTTATGCACTGCAGGGCGAAAAATTAAACCTGCTCAATGATTATTTGGTGCATACATTTTTACCGGCTATACGTGGCCGTTATATTGATTTTAATACAGAAGGCAGAGGCATATCCCGGCCTGATATTTTAGACAAACATTCTTTGGCAGAAACTAAAAGTGAAAATGTATTTCTGGAAATAGCCAAAAAAGTAGATGCTGAAAATGAAAGCTTGATTGATGCTGGCATTGCGAGAATTAGCGGAAGCCAGCCTGCAGATTATAAAATAGCCGCCACACATAATCAATTCTGGAAAGGTGATTATACGCAGCACCTGCGGCCGGCTTATACCTTTAATGTGCGTATGGTTTCTGACAGATCCAAAAGAACAGAAACTGGAAATAAAGAAAATCTTCTCGGCAAATTTTTACCTGACGGCTCTACCGACATACAACGCAGCGGCGGAGAATATTACAACATCATGCCGGTATGGGAATGGGATAAAATACCGGGCATTACCTGCAGGGATTTTAAAACTGACCAACCAACCACAGTGCAGTGGGGAGAAACCGGCAGTACTTCTTTTGTGGGCGGCGTATCGGATGGGGTTTATGGCGCATCTGCATACGATATGGATTACGATAGCGTGAAAGCAAAAAAAGCATGGTTCTTTTTTGATAAAGAAGTTGTGTGCCTGGGAGCAGGAATTAACAGCAATGCTCCGGAAAATATACTAACCACCATTAATCAATGCTGGTTGCATGGTAAAGTATTGGCCAATGAAAATGGAAACATTTCAACAATAAAAAAAGAATTGAACAGCAATGCGCTCAATTGGATATGGCATGATAGCATTGGGTATTTTTTCCCTGAAAAAGAAAATGTAAATATTAGCAACCAATCGCAAACGGGCAATTGGAAAAAGATCAATGCCAGTTATTCAACCGATGAAATAAAAGGCGATGTTTTTAAAATGTGGATCAACCATGGCGCACAAGCAACCAATGGAAGCTACTCCTATATTACTGTTCCGGGAATAGCAGATGATGAAATGAAAAATTATAAACAAAAAGAAATAAATATTTTATCCAATACAGAAGCCATACAGGCGGTGGAAAATGCAGGCTTAAAAATAACAGAGATTGTTTTTTATCAACCAGGCACCGTTGTAGCGAAAGATATTTCTATTGCTGTAGATAAACCTTGTATCGTACTGTTGAAAAAAGAACCGGATAGTATTTCCATTTCTGTGGCAGACCCAACGCAACTGAATAAAATGATTGATATTTCTTTAAAGTCGAAAGCAAACAACAGGGAGCAGAAGTTAACCTGTCAATTACCGCAAGGCAACCTGGCAGGGTCTTCCGCACATTTTAATGTACAGTTTTAAACACAGTACATTAAAATTAAAATCAATTATGCATTTCAATTAAATTTTAAAATTTAATTATCGAATAAATAAAAATCATGCAAAGAAGAAATTTTCTCAAATGGTCGTTATTACCGGGCTGTAACTAATAGCCTCTTATGGGTAAGCATAACCTTTGATTGGCTTTACGAGGTATCTTAATACATATTAAAAAAAGAGATTACATGCAAGACAAATTAATACCGACCCGCAAACGGTTGCGATGGCGGATTCATTATTTCATAAATAACGCAATGTAAATTGCACCCATAGTTTTAAATACAAGCATATGACAGTAAGAAAAATAATCATTGCACTCTTGTTATTTACTTCTGTAAAATCCTTCGGACAGGCCCTTATTGCTACTGCTGATATTTTTAAATCAATACGTAAAACAGCCAATTGGCAAATAGACGAAATTCAAAAAAATGGGTGGCGTTATCCTACCACTGACTGGACAAACGGAGCCTACTTTGCAGGACAAATGGCTTGGGCAAATATGGCGAATGATGATAAGCAGCTTGAGTTTTTAAAATCGGTTGGTGAAAAAAATAATTGGAAAGGTGGGCCTGAACGTTTTTTTGCAGATGATTACTGTGTTGGTCAGACCTATTCACAGTTATTTATGTTGTATAAAGATTCGGCAATGATAAAACCAATGATTGAATTGGGAGATGATATTTTGAAACAGCCACATACCGAATCATTGTTATGGAATTTTGATGGTGGTCTTCACAACCGGGAGTGGGCATGGTGCGATGCATTGTTTATGGGCCCGCCAACGCTGGCTTATTTGTATAAAGTGACCGGTAATAAAAAGTATTTAGATGGTATGAATAAACTCTGGTGGCGCACCAGTAATTATTTATACGATAACAAAGAGCATTTATATTTTAGGGATAGTCGCTTTTTTGAAAAGAAAGAAAAAAATGGTGCAAAGGTTTTTTGGAGCAGGGGCAATGGTTGGGTAATGGTAGCACTCACCCGTATTTTGGATAACATGCCTTCCAATTATCCTGACAGGCAAAAGTATGAGAAAATATTTGTTGACATGTCTAAACGTATTTCTTCTTTACAGCAACCTGATGGCACCTGGCATGCAAGTTTGTTGGATCCTGAAAGTTATCCAATCAAAGAAACCAGCGGTACTGCATTCTTCACGTATGCATTAAGCTGGGGCATCAATCATGGGTATTTATCTTACCAACAATATTTTCCTACCATAAAAAAAGCATGGGATGCACTGGAAAATTGTGTACACGAAAATGGTAAGCTTGGTTATGTACAGGTACCCGGCGCCGCTCCGGAAAAAGTAACTTTTGAAGATACAGAAGTATATGGCGTGGGTGCTTACCTGTTAGCAGGTACAGAGTTATTTAAAATGATGTTTGATAAAGAAGAAGCATCAAAAAAAATAGTAGTGCATAATGCGCTTGCAATAGACAGGCGTGATGAAATGGTTGAATTACCCTGGGCTCAATTCGCTGCCTTAAAATTTACCCCGGCAAAAATAATTGTGGTAAATGCACAAACAAATGAAGAAGTTCCTTCGCAGGTAATCTATAATGGAACAAAAACACCGGCAGCGCTTATTTTTCAATCTGGTGTAACAGCAGGCAGTGCAGGTTATTATTATTTTAAAAAACAAACACCTAAAGAATATGCTGCTAAAACCTTTGGCCGTTTTGTGCCGGAGCGGTTTGATGACTTTGCCTGGGAGAATAATAAAATAGCATTTAGAATGTATGGCCCCGCTTTGCAAAGAACGGGTGAAATAAGCAGTGGCATTGATGTGTGGGCAAAACGTACCAATGATCTGGTCATTAATAAATGGTACAAAGCAGAAGACTATCACAAAGATCATGGAGAAGGCCTGGACTTTTATGGCGTAGGCAAAACGCTCGGCGCTGGTGGCATCGCTCCATTCATCAATGATAAATTATATCCTTCAGATAATTACGTTACCTATAAAGTGTTAGATAACGGGCCATTGCGAACCTCATTTCAATTGGTATACAAAGCATGGAAAGCAGGCAATGTTTTGGTGGGGGAAACAAAAGTGATCTCACTCGATGCGGGTTCTTTCCTGAATAAAATTGAAGAAAAATACAGCTTTACTCAAGCCTCACTTTCTGTTGCAGTTGGCATTGCAAAAATATCCGGCGATGGTCAGTACTGGGTTGATCCAAAAAAAGGATTGGCAGTGTATAGCCAACCACAACAAAAAACCGGTGCTATCAGCGTAGGCATTATTGTTCCAAAAGCCTGCGTAGCAAAAGAAATTACGGTAGAGAATGCCAACTCATCTTACATCAATGTGGGACAATATTTATTAATTACCTCTATTAAAAATAAACAACCTCTCACTTACTACCAGGGCGCATCCTGGGATAAGGAAGGAACCTTTCAAAATTTTGAACAATGGAAACAATACATCATCAACAGACAGGCACAATTGAGCAGCCCGCTGGTATTATCAGCGAAATAGAAACTGATTTAAATAATACAAGCAATCATACATCAACACTTTACAGGTACCAGGCAGCAAGGAGTGTGGATGAAACCAGGCGTATGGATACATCAGAATTGCGTTTTGCATTTTTGATAGAAAATATATTTTTACCTGATACTATTACTGCAACTTATTCAATGCAGGATCGTTACATCATTGCCGGTGCAATGCCGGTGCATCATTCATTAATAATGCCTGCTTTTGAAGAGTTTACCAAAGCAACTTATTTTTTAGAGCGGCGTGAAATGGGCATTTTAAATATAGGTGGTACGGGTAAAATAAATATTGATGGAGAAAAATACGAACTAAAAAATAAAGATTGTTTATACATCGGTAAAGGCAAAAAAGAAATTGTATTTGAAAGTGAGGATGAAGAAAATCCTGCATTATTTTATATCAACTCGGCTTTGGCTGCTACTGCTTACCCTAATGTACACACGAAAAAAGCAGACATAACACCTTTAACAACCGGCGATCCATCCACAGCAAACTACCGGAATATTTATCAATACATTATTCCCGGTCGTGTACAAAGTTGCCAATTGGTATTAGGTTTTACTGAACTATTGAATGGCAGTGTTTGGAATACTATTCCTCCGCACACCCATTTACGCCGCAATGAAGTTTATTTTTATTTTGATCTGCCGAATGACCAGGTAGTGCTTCACCTGATGGGCGCACCCGATGAAACCAGGCATGTGATCATGCGTAATCACCAGGCAATTGTATCGCCGGAGTGGAGCATTCATGCCGGTGCCGGTACTGCTTCTTATTCTTTTGTCTGGGGCATGGCCGGAGAGAACCAGGACTATACTGATATGGATAAAATTAAATTAGAAGAATTACGCTGATACTTTTAGAGATCAAAATAAACAGGTCTTATAAAATTGCAGTTGCTAAAATAATATTTTACTCCTTTAAAAATATTTACAAAAACCACTTAATAAAAACTACAAACCACTAACAACAAGCAATGAGTAATGTTTTAAACAAATTTCGCCTGGACAATAAAATTGCCCTGGTAACAGGAAGTTCAAGCGGGATCCCATGGCAGTGGCGTTGGCAGAAGCAGGCGCAGATATTATTGGCGTAAGCAATAATATGGATACGGAAGGTACAGAAGTACAAAAGGAAATTTTGGCAGCAGGCCGAAAATATTTTCCGTATCAATGCGAATTTGGCGATAGAAAAGATCTCTATTCTTTTATCAAAAAAGTAAAATCAAATTTTCCTGTGATTGATATCCTTATCAATAATACAGGTATCATTCTTCGCAATCCAATTGCAGAGCACAGCGATGAGTATTGGGATAAAGTGATTGAGATAAATCAAAACGCACAATTTATTTTAACCCGTGAAATTGGAAAACGAATGATTGAAAGAGGTTATGGTAAAATTATTTTCACAGCTTCAATGCTCACCTTCCAGGGTGGTGTAAATGTGCCCGGATATACAGCCAGTAAATCTGCTATTGGGGGTTTGACAAAAGCATTTGCAAATGAGTGGGCGGGTAAAGGTGTTATGGTAAATGCGATTGCACCAGGTTATATTGCCACAGCTAACACTGCAGCATTGCGTGCAGATGCAGAGCGGAGCAAATCTATTCTTGACCGCATACCTGCAGGGCGATGGGACGAACCCGACGATTTTAAAGGTCTGGCAGTTTTCCTTTCATCAGATGCATCTGCTTATATGCAGGGAACTATCATGACAGTTGATGGCGGCTGGATGGGAAGATAATTGCAATGAATGATAATTGCATCAGGCCAATGCGTATTATGCTTTTTTTATTCTTTTTGATGATGCTCTTTTAACAAGTTTTGTGATAAATAATATTGTTTGAGGTGTAAAAGCGTTGCCTTGTTCAATTTGGTCAATCAATAATTTTGCTGCCATTTGTCCTATTTCAAATATTGGTTGATCTACGCTAGAAAGTGTTGGTGTCAAAAGGGAGGACACTGGTTCATTATTAAAACCAATAATAGCTAATTCTTCAGGTACTTTTAAGTTCATTTGTCTTGCAGCAGCTAAAGCGGCAATGGCGAACCTGTCGCTGTAGGCAAAAATGCCATCCGGTGGGTTATTCATACTTAATAACTTCATCGCCACTTTTACTGCTTTTTGATGGTCAAATTCGCAATGGACAATAAGCTTTTTATCAAAGGGTATATTATATTTTCCTAATGCCATGCGGTAGCCATCTTTTCTTCGGTTGCTGATGACCAATTCACTGGGACCTGCAATATATGCGATGCGATTACAGCCTTGTTTTATTAAATGCTCAACTGCACCAAAAGCTCCGGCAGTATTATCAACAATCACTTTCGATGTTTTTTTTAATAGGTCTGAAACTCTGTCAAATTGCACAATAGGTACATTCTGTCGCTGTAGGTTCTCAAAATGTTGGATGTCACTACTGTGTTCCGCCAAAGAAACGATCACACCATCTACCCCGCTCCTCATCATATCGACAGTATTCTTAATTTCTCTTTCTATCAGTTCCATCGACTGGCTGGCAATTACAGTGAACCCTCTTTTTGCAGCCTCATCTTCGATACCCTGAAGTGCTGTAGAAAAAAAATGGTAGCCAAGATTAGGAACTATTACACCAATTGTTTTTGTTTTGGATTGCGATAAACTTAAAGCAGCTTTATTGGGCTGGTAGTTTAATTGTTTGGCAGTTTTTTTTACCAGCAATTGCGTTTCCTTACTTATTTCAGGATGACTATGCAATGCTCTTGAAACAGTGGAAGGCGAAATGTTCAGCAACTTGCCAATGTCTTTAATTGTAATTTGTTCGGCCATATAGCATGCGGTTATGTGGTGATGGTTTTGCTGATTCAAAATGGAACATCTCAATATGATCATTTTCCACGAATACACTTGGTACACGTTCGGCAGTAGCTGGAAAAATAAATGAATAATCAAAACCGGTTTCATTAGGTACGGGCTTTAATTCGCCGTTCCAGTTTTTTTCTACTTTATTGCCCATACCCAAATACCATTTATAATATCCGCAATCGCTTTGCTGTATTGCGATTGTTATATTAAAACGATAGATAATTAAATACTATCCTGAATTCATCAATTCTGTTTCGCAAACGTTTGAGATAAAAATAAAGTAATTGTCTTAACTATTCTATTTTAAATTCACTTACTTTTCCTTTTAAAATTACTTTGTATGCAGCAGCCGGCTAAAAATAACAATGGCGCTATTTTCATTATTGGGATATTATTTTTTGTATTTGGTTTTGTGACTTGGCTAAACGGGCCGCTTATAACTTACGTAAAACTGGCTTTTGGATTAGATACCGATTCCAAAGCGTTTATGGTTACCACTGCCTTTTATATGGCATACTTTTTTTTAGCACTTCCTTCTTCGTGGGTACTTCAAAAAAAAGGAATGAAAAAAGGCATGGTAATGGCTTTGATGATTATGGCGTTGGGTACCTTTTTATTCGGCCAATATGCCACACACAGAAACTATCCCATGTCGTTGCTGGGCCTTTTTGTTATCGGCTTCGGCTTGTCATTATTACAAACTGCCTCCAGGCCCTACATAAGTATTATTGGGCCAATAGAAAGTGCAGCTAAGCGTATCAGTATTGTAGGCATCTGTAATAAGGTAGCCGGAATTCTCAGCCCTATCATATTAAGTGCTTTTGTTTTAAAAGGTATTAATGAGTTTGAAGGAAAAGGAAAGGCAGCAACAAACCTGAGAATTAGTGGGTAAGGGGAAAAAATTAGTGCAGGATGGACTCAAAGTACTCAACTTATTGAAACTGGGTCTCTTAACATTAATATTTTCTAAGTTGCAGGCATCCATGTTATAAACGAAAAATTGAAGAATATGAATAAGACAGCATTTAAAATATCCGGGCTAATTTTTTTTTTCGCCTGTACGATCAGTGCCTGTGTTCAAAAGAAAAAGGAGGCGGATTCCCGCCCTAACATCATCTTCATTATGAGCGATGACCACGCTTACCAGGCAATCAGCGCTTATGGCGACAGCTTAAATCACACACCGAATATTGATTTGCTTGCAAAAGAAGGCATGATCTTTAACCGCGCTTTTGTCAACAATTCACTTTGTGCACCAAGCCGGGCAGCCATCCTTACCGGAAAATTCAGTAATATGAATGGCATCAAGGGTAACGGTGATGAAGTATTTGATGGTTCGCAGGAAACCTTTCCCAAATTACTTCACCAGGCAGGTTATCAAACAGCCATGATTGGAAAATGGCACCTGGTTTCCAACCCGACAGGATTCGACTTCTGGAACATTCTTCCCGGCCAGGGCGATTATTATAATCCTGATTTTATCGATTCAACCGGTACAAAACGGGTGGAAGGATATGTAACCGATCTTACCACAGATAAGGCCATCGACTGGCTGAACAAGCGCGATACTACCCGTCCGTTTTGCGTGTTAGTGTGGAACAAGGCGCCTCACCGCGATTGGATGTCGGCACTTAAATACCTACATGAATATGACAGCATCAACATTCCGGTTCCTGCTACCTTCTTTGATGATTACAGTACACGGACCCGTGCGGCAAAAGAACAAAAAATGGAGATTTCTCAATGGCTGGCGCCTAATTATGATTTGAAAGAAAATCTGGGTATTACTAAAAATACTAAACGGTTAGATTCCAATTGGATGGCGATATTCGGGCGGTTAAATCCTGATGAGCAAAAAGCTTTTATCGAAGCGTATACACCTAAAAATTATTCATTTATGAAAGCTAATCTAAAAAGAAAAGAATTAGCGCTCTGGAAATATCAGAGATACCTGAAAGATTATCTCCGTACTATTCC
>DATCOF010000241.1:0-9614 GCA_036564845.1 Chitinophagaceae bacterium
GCTTATCAATAAAGCGTTTGATATGAGTGCCAGCGAAAGTAACGAAGTGTATGTTTCAACAATGGGATTGAACTTGAGAAAATTAGATCCGAGTTTTGATTCACGAACGTATGGTTTTAAAACGCTGACTCAACTGTTCAGCAAGCTTAGAGATTTTATTGTAGTTGATAATATTGTGAATGGGTTAAATAATCCTTTGATAAGAAGAAAATAATTATTTCTTTTTTGCCAATTGTTTTTTGACGATTGGTTTGTCATCTTTCCAACCCCACAAATATCTGCAGGCATATGTTCGGTAAGGTGACCATTTAGATGAGATCTCTAACATTTTTTCCTTCATTAATTTTTTATCTGTTGCATCTAACTTATAGAGTTTAGTAATTGATTGTTGAATGCCAAGATCATCAACAGCAAATACATCTTCTCGTCCGAGAGTGAACATCAATATCATTTCAACGGTCCATTTGCCTACGCCTTTTATTTGTGTAAGTAGTTCTATAACTTCTTCGTTACTCATCTTGTTTAACCGTGCGTCGGTAAGATCATTCTCAACAAAGAATTTGCAAACGTTATGTACGTAACCCGCTTTGGCATTGGAGAAACCAATGCCGCGAAATTTCTCAACAGGTATTTCTAATATTTCTTTTGCGGTTGGTTCCTTCTTTCCGAAGAGTTCTAAAAAGCGGTCAAAAATAACTTTAGCAACCTTAGTGCTTAGTTGCTGGCTGATTATAGAAGAACATAAATGCAGGTAAACTTTTTTGCGTGGCTGCAATACAAATGGTTGCTGCAGTTCAAGAATTTTTTTTAACTTTCTATCTTTTGATAAATGTAAAATGTGTTGCATACTGTTCATTAGGATTTACCGCAGAGAGCAGAGTTAAATGAGCCTGCCTGTCGGCAGACAGGTTAACGCAGAGAATTGTATGCTTATTTTTTGTTACTGTTTTTCTTAGCGTAAACTCTTCCTCTCTTTTCTCTGCGGTTAAATAATTTCCCAACTTATGTTTCCGTTCTTTTCATCTTTTAATAAAATACCTGCTTTATTCAATTGATTCCTGATCTTATCTGAAGTAACAAAATCTTTATTAGCCCTGGATTCTTTTCTTATCTCTATCAAAAGGTTCATAACACTGTTCAATGCTTCATTATTTTCTTTTGGGTTTTTTAATCCAAGAATATCTTCCAGCCAAATTTTAAAAGTTGTTTTCATTAACTGAAAAGTCTCAGAAGAAATTGCATCACTACTTATGTGACCATCTTTAATCCCGTTAATTACAGGAATCATTTCAAAAAAATTAGCTAACACTTTTGCTGTATTAAAATCATCATTCATAAAGTCATTCAGTTCGGATATTAGCTTCAGGATATTAACTTCAAGTTCCGCATTCTTTTCTTGTGGCTTGTCGCTTGTAACCTGTAGCTTATTCAACACTTCATAACCTTCCCACAATCGCTTCAATCCTTTTTCTGCTGCCACCAATGCTTCGCTACTAAAATCCAATGTGCTTCGATAATGTGTTTGCAAAATAAAAAACCGAACTGTCATGGGGCTGAAAGCCTGCGTAAGCAATGGATGATTACCGCTGAACATTTCAGTAAGCTTGATAACATTATTATAACTCTTGCCCATTTTTTTGCCTCCAATAGTTATCATATTATTATGCAGCCAGTATTTTGCAGGGTTATGATGATTGCATATAGTGCTTTGTGCGATCTCGCTTTCATGATGAGGAAACAAAAGGTCCATGCCGCCACCATGAATATCAAATTCAGCTCCTAAATATTTTGTTGCCATTGCAGAGCATTCAATATGCCATCCCGGGAAACCTTCGCCCCACGGGCTTTTCCAGCGCATGATATGTTGGGGCGGCGCAGCTTTCCATAAAGCAAAATCTGCTTTATCTCTTTTTTCTTCCTGGCCGTCAAGGTCTCTTGTTGTTTCTAAAAGATCCTCTATAACCCTTCCGCTCAGCTTTCCATAATCATGAGATGCCGCATATTTTTTTACATCAAAATAAACCGAGCCATTAGAAACATAAGCATAACCGGCTTCAATTATTTTTTCGATCATTGTTATTTGCTCAACAATATGTCCTGTTGCTGTTGGTTCAATATTCGGATCGAGTGTGTTAAATTCTTTCATTGCCCAATGAAAAAGATTGGTGTATTTATGCACCATTTCCATCGGTTCAATTTTTTCAAGTTGCGCTTTTTTTGAGATCTTGTCTCCTGCTTCCCTTCCTTCTTCTTCAAAATGGCCGGCATCAGTTATGTTGCGTACATAGCGCACTTTGTAACCCAGGTGCAACAGATACCTGTTCACGATATCAAAAGTTATATATGGCCGTGCATGTCCTAAATGACTTTCACCACTCACTGTCGGGCCGCACACATACATGCCTACATGACCTTTTGTTATGGATTTAAACTCTTCTTTTTTCCTTGAAAGGGAATTATAAACTTTAAGAAACATGTTGTAAAATTAGAAATAAGAAATAAGAAATAAGAAAGGATTACACGGCAGTGCAACATTTGCAGGTATGATATGGAATGAAGTATTTCATCTTTTCAAAGGTAAAATTTATTTATTCATGTGCAAAGTAACATCAGCAATAATTGGAAAATGATCGCTCAGATTTTTAGGAATTCGTGTAAATTGTTCGATCGTAAATTCTTTATCTGCAAAAATATTATCGATCCTTAATGTGGGAGAAATGCCGGAGAATGTTCTTCCAAAACCTAATCCTTTTTCCACAAAAGCATTTTGCAATCCATCGCCTATTTTACAGTAAGCATAGCTGTTTGGCACATCATTAAAATCGCCGCAAACAATTATAGGGTAAGGGCTTTTATCTATTTCTTCTCTTATTCTTTCGGATTGAATGGAACGTTTTAAAAATCCCCTCTTTAATTTGGTCACGATACTTTTTGATTCTGACAATGCCGTATCGGAATTAGTACCGGGGTTATCTAAATATTTTAAATTTTCAGGTGTAAACTTTAAAGATTGCAAATGAATATTAAATATCCTGATGGTATCAATGCCTGCTATTACATCAATGTATTGAAAAATTGAATTATAATCGTGCGGTGGTGAACTGATAGTTTGTTTATTGATTATAGGAAATTTTGAAAAAGTAATTATCCCGAAATGATGCGCCCGGTCAAAATCAAAACGATTTTCGTACGAATAAAAATAACCGGTAAATGCTAACCTTCGCTTAAAATCTCCTAAGTAATTTATTGCCTTGTCGTCATCGCCACCAACCATTTCCTGGAAACATGCAATATCAGGCTGGTATTGCTTTATAAGGTCGATCATCTTCTCTTTTTTTTCGGGGTGGTTTTTGTATTCCAGAATATCAAAGTGCTCAACATTCCAGCTCATCACGCGGATGTTGTTCAAATTTTTTTCCTGTTTAAATGATCCTGAAAAATGAAA
This sequence comes from Chitinophagaceae bacterium, assembly GCA_036564845.1. GTDB lineage: Bacteria > Bacteroidota > Bacteroidia > Chitinophagales > Chitinophagaceae > Ginsengibacter. The sequence continues at coordinate 3,446 of DATCOF010000241.1, forward strand.
TGGGAAAATATTCTGCACTGCCCTCCAGCAAAATGAAATGGCTACCAGCGATAGTAACATCCATATCTTTTTAGTAAACAGCCATGAGAAAAAAAAGATGATAAGTGTAATTAAGATATAGGGCAAGCTTAATGTAAGCAATCCAAGAAACCACCAATGCTCCGGATTGAAAAATTTTACATAACTGCCTAAAATAAAACAAACGGCAGCCACAATATTGCAGATAATAAAAAAACTTTTGGTAACCCTTCTGAAAAATGGTTTTGCCATTATGGTAAGCCGGATTTATGTGAATACTGATTAAATTATGGGATTCTAAATAATTAAAGGTCTGTTTCTCCGGCTCTTTTTAAAATATTTTTTTCTTCCTCAGTTAATAAATGATAACCTTTCTGATTTATTTTATCGAGTATCTCATCTATTCTTTGCTGTGTAATGTTAGCGCTTTTTACAAATGGTTTTTGATTTCCGGTTTTATAAAAAACCCTTTGTTTAATTCTTCTTTGTTTTAATACTGCATTCTTCTCCGGATTAAAAAGATTGATGAACCAATCATAAAAATTATTCATCCACAGGCTCCAGTCGTTGCCTCTGCGCAAACTAAATACAAACATAAAACCTATAAATGCCCCGGCAAGATGCGAAATATTATACGCTGCACTAACACCTGATACGCCTGCAAAATCAATAATAACATACAACAAAGTAAGCACCCATATAGGAATGCCACCATTCAGCATTTTAAAAAAACGATAATCGGGAGCCAATGCAGTAGTGGCTATAGCAATGGCCATAGTGGCTGAATTAGCACCATTTATAAATGAAGAATCTATAGCCGGTTTTAATTGTGGTAATAAATAATTAGCAGCAACAAATGCAATTGCGCCTGCTACCCCTCCATAAATGTAAACAGGAATTATTTTTCGGTTACCGGTAATGCTTTGTAAAATTGAACCGAAAGCCCACAGCCAAAGCATGTTTGTAAGAATCGTTATTACCCGCATGTGTACGAACATGTATGTAAAAAACGTCCACGGCTTTTGTGCTAACGCAGATAGTTTTGCCGGCATAATGAACCATGGCAATACATTACTTTCAAAACTGAGGGCCGGTGATTGCATGATATAATAAATTATCTGAAGAAACCACACAGCAATAAAAAAAATGATATTAATACTTATTAAAATCATCAATGCATTTCCATCTGCCCCCAGGGAAATTCTCCGTTTGCGATAACCAATATATCTTTCAGATTCACCCATAATAATTCGGTAGTTATAAAGTTACATCAATAAATGGCCTATGCAATTACCGAAAGTTAACTTTTAGTAAAATGTTTGTTTGCCCGGTTTGCCCCAAATAATTACCAAAATAAAACCCATCACCAGGCCACCGAGATGCGCAAAGTGGGCAATGTTATCCGCGGCTCCCGGATGAAGGCCTCCAAACAGATCGATGGCCGCGTATATGGCTACCATATACTTTGCTTTAATTGGAAAAGGGAATGGAAGAATATAGAATTCTACATTAGGAAATAAATAAGCAAATGCTGCAAGCAAACCCATTATAGCGCCGGAGGCTCCAACCGCACTTCCCATTAAATCCATGGTAAACATCTGTGCCAGGCCTGCCGCCAAACCGCAAACAAGATAAAAGATCAAAAATTTCTTAGGACCCCAAACCCTTTCCAGCACTGAGCCAAACATCCAAAGCGCATACATATTAAACAGGATATGCATAAACCCTCCATGAGCAAACATGTGGGTTACCAATTGGTAAGGCCTAAACAATTCGCTTTGATAAGAATAAAGAGCTATGTAATTGGTTAGCCCTGATGTTTTATCTAAGATCATCTGGGCCACAAATACCAAAGCATTTATAATAATAAGATTTAAAACTATCGGAGTTGTTTTTTGCATTGATCCTGTTTGAACTATTAATAAATTTATGGTGCAATTTACTGCTTCAATTGTAATAGCACCACACATTCTATATGGTGTGTATGAGGAAACATGTCGAGCGGCTGAATTTTTTCAACAGTATATTTTTCGCTTAGCAGATTTATATCCCTTGCCTGTGTGGCAACATTACAACTTACATAAACAATTTTTGGAGCGGCGATCTCAAGCAATTTTATAATTAATTTTTCGTGCATGCCGGCCCGCGGCGGATCACTGATGATAACATCCGGTCTGCCATGTTCTGCAAAAAAAGCATCATTGCAAATCTCAATTACATCGCCGGAAAAAAAGTGCGCATGATCAATATTGTTCAACAGCGCATTTTCTTTTGCATCTTTAATTGATTCTTCAATCAGATCTACGCCAATTATTTTTTTTGATTGTTTACTTAAGAAAATTCCAATGCTTCCTGTGCCACAATAAAGATCATACACAACTTCATTACCGCTAAGCGCTGCAAAGCTTTTGGCAACCTCATACAATTTCTCTGCCTGTTTGGTGTTGGTTTGAAAAAATGATTTGGGAGATATCTTGAATTTAAATTCGCCCAGCATTTCTGTTATGAATCCACTTCCAAAATAAACCTGCGGATCAAGATCATAAATGCTGTCATTCCATTTTTGATTGATAGTGTACAACAGTGTGGTGATGGCAGGAATTTTTTCTAATAAATGATCGAGTAGTTTTTTTATTTCTGTTTGATCATCATGAGCAAAAACAAAATTTATCATTAACTCCCCCGTGGAGCAATACCTGATAATAATGTTTCGTAAAAAACCTTTATGGTCTCTTATGTCATAATACGAAAGTGCGTTTTCAATTGCATAATCACGAATGGTGTTGCGGATAAGATTGTTTATATCATCCATCAGCCAGCATTCTGTGATGTCAATTATTTTATCAAAAATTCCGGGAGCATGATAACCCAGCGCATTCTCCTGCGGTATTTTTTCAGACTTATTTATTTCGGCATTGGTGAGATAACGCCTGTTGCTAAAAGTGAATTCTAATTTATTGCGGTAATGAATAATATTGTCAGAACCAATGATGGGCAATATTTGCGGCAACTCAGCCTTGCCAATTCTTTTTAACACCTGTTCGGCTTCCTGTTGTTTGTATTGTAATTGTTTCTCGTAAGGAAGCATCTGCCATTTGCAACCACCGCATACGCCAAAGTGAATACAAAATGGCTCTGCCCTTTCTTTTGAATATTCTGAAAAACTTATTGCTTTCCCTTCTGCCCAATCCTTTTTATTTTTTGTTATAAAAATATCGGCGACATCCCCCGGCACTGCGCCTTCAACAAATATCACCTTGCCCTCAACTCTTCCCAGCGATTTACCTTCTGATGCATAATCCGTTATTGGCAGTTCCTTTACTACAAACTTTTTTTTTCTCATCCGTCTTTTCTAAGGCGGCAAAAATACTTTATACCATGCTAAATTCGTTATTCAAATTGCCGCAAAGGCACAAAGATGCACAAAGAATTAATTCATACTTACTGTTTCTTACTGCCTTTGCGCCTTAGTGGTAATCGTTATTGATAAAATGTTAAGGATTTTACATGATGTTTACGCTTTCGCTTGGTTTAGATATTTTTGCCACCATTATTTAAGTTGATGAAAAGATTTTTTAGCGCCTTTGTTTTATTTCTTATAACATTCGTGGCAAAAAGCCAGTACCAGGTAACGCTGCAAACGCCCAATTATAAAAGCGGGCTGGCCTACCTAACTTATTATTACGGGCAAAATAGAAACATACAGGATTCGGCAATTGTAAACAATAAAGGCATTGCCGTTTTTAAGAAAAATGAAAAATTATTGCCGGGAATTTATTCAATTGTTTTTCCGGGCAAAAATAATCTTGTAGATTTTTTAGTAGATAAAGAACAGATCATTGCCATCAAATCAGATACTGCTGACCTGCTGAATAAAACAATAGTAACGGGTTCAAAAGAAAACATTCTCTTCCAACAATATCAAAAATATATTGCAGTAAAAGGAAAACAATTGCAGGCAGAGCAACTGGCTTATAACAAAAGCAAAACAAAAGCTGATTCTGTTTTACATGAAAATAATTACCAGAAATTTAATAAAGAACTTAATCAATACAGGGAAAATATTATAAAGCAATTCCCGCAATCTATGCTGGCAACTTTATTTAAAAGCATGAGGGAGCCGGGGGTTGCCATTGTTCATCCTGTAACAAGGCAGGACTCAATAGCTAATTATGAATTTTACAAAAAGCATTATTGGGATGGAATAACTTTTATGGATAACAGGGTTATCCGCACACCTTTTTTTCTGCCTAAAGTTGAAAGATATTTCAGGGACATTTTAGTTCCTGCTGCTGATACGATCATTAAAGAGTCAGATTATTTATTGCTGCTGGCACGAAGCAATACAGAGATGTATAAATTTTTATTGAACTGGTTAACGGATGAATATATCTATCCAAAATACATGGGGCAGGATGCTGTTTTTGTTCACCTTTTTGAGAACTATCACTCCAAAGGGATTTCAAGCTGGCTGAATGAAAAACAATTAACCGCTATTTCCAACAGGGCATACATGGTCATGTCGAACCTGATAGGAGAAAAAGCTGCAGACCTTGATATGGTTGACAGCACAGGAAAGCCAACACCTTTGTATAGTGTGAATGCGGAGTATACAGTTGTTTGTTTTTGGGACCCCACGTGCAGCCATTGCCGCGAAGAAGTGCCAAAGCTTGACTCATTATACCAGGCAAAGTGGAAACAACAGGGAGTAAAAATTTATGGCGTATTAAGTGAAAATGAAAAAGTAAAATGGTTACAATTCATCAAAGACAATAATTTAAAAGGCTGGATACATGTTTATCAAACGGAAGAAATAAAAAAAGCAATAACAGAATCTCAAAGGCCGGGCTATAAACAATTGTATGATATTACCCAAACACCTACACTATATTTGCTTGACAGAGAAAAGCGGATCATTGCCAAAAAATTAACGCTGCAACAAATGGATGATCTGCTGCAAACCAAACTAAGAAATAAATCTGCTAATTAATTCTAACAATGAAAAGGCTTTTTTTATTTATCCTTCTTGCCGTTATTACATCAGGCGTTTATTCGCAAACATTATTTACTTATGGGGCCAACGCTGTTGATAAAGCTGAATTTTTAAGAGCCTATAACAAAAACAAAAACGCGGTTACTGATAAAGCAATGGCATTGCGTGAGTACCTTGATCTCTATATAAAATTTAAGCTGAAAGTTAAGGCTGCAAAAGAAATGCGGATAGATACTTTGGCTTCGCTGGCTAATGATCTTCAAAATTTTCGCACACAAATTGAAGAGAGTTATCTTAATGATGAAAGCCAGGTGAGTGCATTAATTCAACAGGCTTTCGACAGAAGCCAGAAAGATATTCATGTTGCTTATACTTTTTTTTCTTTTAAAAATTCTGACACGTTAGAAACTTTTAAATCAGCGCAATTAGTATATCAATTATCCGGTTTTGTGAGCTTGGATATAAAACGAGATACAACCAAAATTATAAACCCGAATGATATTGGATTTGTTACCGTTTTTAATCTCCCTTATGAATTTGAGAACATTGTTTATTCATTGAAACCGGGTGAGAGTAACAAGCCATACCATGGAAAAAACGGTTACTACATTTTTAAAAATATTGAAGAGAGAAAAGCTGTTGGTAAAATAAAAGCTGCGCAAATATTAATTGCACTTCCTGAAGGTGCAAAACAAGAAGATAAAATTGCGGCAGGCAAATTAGCAGATTCTATTTATCATGCAATACAGTCTGGTAGCGATTTTGGCGAGCTGGCAAAACAATTCAGCAATGATAAGATGACGTATATGTCAGGCGGTATAATGCCTGAGTTTGGTGTGGGGAAATATGAACCTCAATTTGAAAATAAAGTTTTCGCAATACAAAAAGATGGCGAGGTTACTCCCCCTTTCGAAACAAAATTTGGGTATCATATAATTAAAAGAATTTCAAAATCAGAGATACCACAGGACAAAACCGATGATAGCTATTTGTTTATTTTGAAACAAGAGGTACTGCAGGACAGCAGGATCACAGCGGCAAAAGAAAAATTTGTAAAAGAGATACTGAAGAAATTAAATTTTAAAAAGAACCTTGCGATTAAACAAAATCAACATTGGACATTAACCGACAGCGCTATTGCGGTTAATAAAAAAATTA
>DATCOF010000242.1:0-15881 GCA_036564845.1 Chitinophagaceae bacterium
CATTCGCAAAATTTCCATCTGCTGCATTTCAAGCGCTGCCTGTTTAAACTTTTTATACTCAAGAATTTTATCAATTAATTCCTGCCGCGGATCAATTTCATTTCCTTCCTGGTCAAGTTCTTTTCTTGGCAAAAGCATCTTTGCTTTGATACGCATTAAAGTGCTTATGAATAAAATAAATTCACTTCCAAGATCAATGTTCAGTGCATCGCTGTTACGAATAAATTCCAGGAATTCATTGGTGATCTTTGTTATGGGAATATTATAAATGTCCAGCTCATCTCTTTCAATAAAAAATAAAAGCAGATCGAACGGCCCTTCAAATTCGGGTAATTTTATTTGATACGTTTCTGTGTTCACAAGTTCAGTTTAAAAAAAATCCCGATGATCTCACCAGGATACAAAAATATAAAATGCCATCTCCAAATAAGAAATTATTTTCTTAAAGAATCTCTTATTTCCATCAACAAAACTTCTGTTGTTGTTGGTGGTACGGTAACAGCTTCTTCTTTCTTTTTCATCTTTGCCAGCGCTTTAATAATTAAAAACATTACAAAGGCAACTATGATAAAATTAATGATGGCAGTTATAAAATCGCCCCATTTTATTGCAACGGTCTCTGTAATTATTTTTCCGGATGCATCGGTTACAGCGTCTTTAATTACATACATTTTTTTAGAAAGATCGGCCCCTCCCAATAAGCCAATTAGAGGAGATACTATCCCTTCGGTAAAAGAGGTAACTACCTTTGCAAAAGCTGCGCCCATAACAAAAGCTACAGCAATGTCAACAAGATTGCCTTTCATGGCAAAATTTTTAAATTCTCTGATAAATGCCATAAGTGTAAGTTTTAGTTGGTTAAAAGATATTGAAAAATCTTATTGCTTTTTTACGGAGCGTTTTTTGGTTTAATACCGGGATATTGCATGTCTAAATTTTTCAAAGTATCATATACTTTTTCAGCTATTAAAAATTCTTTGTACCAGTTTTGGTCGCTTGGAATAATATTCCATTTGGGTTGATTGCAATTTGCAAAAGCGTCTTCATACATTTCCATGTACAGGTCCCAAAGTTTTGCTTCAGCAAAATCATTTTCATTATACTTCCACATTTTTGCCGGGTCTTTGGTTCGCTCTTGCAGCCTTAACTGTTGTTCTTCCTGCGAAACGTGTAAATAAAATTTAAGTATTTGTGTATGGTTATGCCCGGTAAGTAATTCTTCCCAATCATTAATTGCCTTCATGCGTTTTTTCGCTGTATCATCATCGCACCATTTGTGTACACGTGTTATTAAAATATCTTCATATTGGCTGCGGTTAAAAATTTGTATCATTCCTTTAGCAGGTGCATGATTATGAATTCTCCATAAAAAATCATGACTTAATTCTTCAGCGGTTGGTGCTTTAAAACTTTTTACAACAACACCCTGCGGATTTAATGTGCCAAAAACATTTTTTACAACACCGTCTTTTCCGCTGGCATCAAGCCCCTGTATGATTACTAAAAGAGAATGCTTATTTTCTGCATAGAGAAGATTTTGAAGCTCGTTAAGATCTTCAAGGATCCTGGCAGTTTTTTCTTTTGTGTCTTTTTTATCAAGGTCTTTATCCGCCCTCGTACTTATTTTGCTAAGATTAATTTCTGCCATTTGAATCGTTTAAAGGTTTGAGGTTATGCTTTTTATTTGATAAATTTTTCCACTGGAGTATTTAAAAATAGTTTAAAAATTTAATGTAATGATGTTTGAACAAAACTTATTTAACCTGTTTGACGACAGACAGGTTTTTTAAACTCCCAAAACTTTAAACTCTTAAACTTTAAACGTTAAAAAGTTCTTTACGAAGTTGTTTGGCAGTTTTTGTACTTCCATCGTGGCTCCAGCCGGGAGGCATCACGAGATACTTTAGTTTGATAAAAAATGGAATATTTTTTTTCAGATCATGGCCAAGATTTTGCCATTCATGAAAAATAATTTTTGCAGGATGATTAGGGTTTTCTAATGGTTTTGTTAGTCCGTATTTTATTGGATCACTTTTTATTTCTTCCTGGAAAGTCCCGAACAACCGGTCCCATATAATGAGAACCATGCCCATATTTTTATCAAGATAACGGATGTTGCTTGCGTGGTGTACCCTGTGGTGCGAAGGACTTACAAATATTGCCTCAAACCAGCGTGGCATTTTATCAATGTATTGGGTATGTACAAGTATGCCGTAGATCTGTGTAAGTGAATACATGAAAACAATATCAATTGGATTGAATCCTAAAAAAGCAAGAGGGATAAAATAAATAAAACGATACATGGGTTGTAAAACAGAAGAACGAAAACCTGTGGTTAAATTAAATTCTTCAGAAGAATGATGTGTAACATGTACTGCCCAGAAAAATCTACAATAGTGATCCACACGATGCTCAATATAAAAGATCATATCTTCTAAAATAAAAAGTGATGACCAATATAAAAAAGGATTAAAGGAAAGATCAACAAAATGATAATTAAAAAACCAAAGCAGGATAACAACGTATACCGCTCTGAATAAAAGATCAATACCACCATTTACCAAACATAGGTAAACGTTCATCACAGTGTCCTTAAACTTGTAATATTTTTTTATGTGAAAATGACTTAACAACATTTCAATTCCGATTACTACAAGGTAAAGGGGGGTGCTAATTAATATGAGAAGTTGTTCTTTCATTATTAAAAAGTCATTGAGTCATTAGGTCAGTAGTCAATTGAAACATTATTGACCATTGACTATTTATACTGACATTATTTCTTTTTCTTTTGCAACCAAATGTTTTTCAACAAGAGATATATATTTATCGGTTATTTCCTGCATCTCTGCTTCAGCATCCTTTGCCTGGTCTTCGCTAAGCCCGTCTTTCTGTAATTTTTTTATTTGTTCTATAGCATCACGGCGAATACTTCTAACAGCAACCTTTGCATGCTCACCTTCACCATTACTACGCTTCACCATTTCTTTACGTCTTTCTTCGGTGAGAGGAGGTAAAAAAAGCCGGATAATATTTCCGTCATTTTGTGGATTGATGCCAATGTTGGCTGCGATAATTGCTCTTTCAATGGGCTGCAACATATTTTTTTCCCACGGCTGAATGGAAATTGTTCTTGCATCCATTACACTAATATTACTTACCTGGTTTATCTGTGTTGGATTACCATAATAATCCACCATGATACCATCAACCATTGTAGGATTGGCTTTGCCTGCACGTATTTTAACCAGTTCTGCTTCCAAATGACTAATAGCCTTGGTCATAGAATCTTTTCCTTCCTCTAAAATAAATGATAGATCGTCTGTCATGTCTCAATAATTAACGGATAATTTAATTCGTACTGTGATACAATCAGAATTGTAAAACGAGTTACAAATTTAGCAAAAAGAGGTTGATAAAAAAGTTAAACCAATTGCTGATCCTTCTTAGAAGGTTCGTTTACAAGAGTAAGAATTTTGTGAGATTTGATTATCTCTTCCTGCTGTTCTCTTGCTTCTGCGTTAGCAAATTTGAATTTGGGACGGCTGTAATAAATAACAGTAATAAATAGAAAAGCAGCTGTAGCTAAGGCTACCATTACCATTGTTGTTCCCTGAAAGCGAAGCACGTATGCTAAACCAATAAAAACAATATTAGCTGAAACACATATCACAGTTATCATTCTTTGTGAAAGCCCTAAGTCAAGTAAAAAATGGTGTATATGATTTCTGTCAGGACTAAAAGGGGAACGCCTGTTAAATATCCGAAGACTAAATACACGAAGTGTATCAAACAGCGGAACAATTAAAATAGCAAATGCAATTGCAGGTGCAGATAATAATGGGAAAGCAACATCGGGATTGGCAGCCACTGCCATAAACTTTATTGCAAAAATTGAATTCAGTAATCCTATTAATAAAGAACCTGTATCACCCATAAATATTTTAGCAGGAGAAAAATTGTAAATAAGAAATCCAACAAGGCTGCCTGCCAAAGAAAGCGCCATAACAGAATACATTAATTCTCCTGTGAGATAAAAATAAACGCCAAACACAATAGAGGTTAATAATCCAAGACTGCCTGCCAACCCATCTACGCCATCAATAAGGTTAAAAGAATTTGTAACTACTATAATTGTAAAAGCAGTGAGTACATAGCTTGCAATGTGAGGGATTTCATTTATGCCTAAAAAACCATGTAAATTATTTATCTGGATGTCGCCAAATTTAATAATGATACCTGCGGCAATTAATTGACCTATAAATTTTTTGGTTACAGATAAAACTAAAATGTCATCTTTAATTCCAAGAAAAAAAATAACCATAGCAGCGGCTAAAAAATATTGAAGTTCGTTTGATAAATGAGCAGGTACACCCATTAATGTGGCAATAATAAATCCCGCGAAAATACCCAGGCCACCGAGCGTAGGTATTACTGATTTATGAACCTTGCGTTCATCAGGCTCGTCAAACAATTTTTTATCACGTGCAACCTTTATTATTGGTGGAATTGCAAAATAGGTAATTAGAAACGCCAGTGCCGTACTTAGTAAAATATTATCCATGCTTCATTATTGTAAAAAGCAAATACTAATTAAGTATAAACCTTTGATGCTTTCGCCGCATTTAGACCCATCCTTAAGAGAATATGCTGCTTATAGTTAGGGTGTTTTCAAAATATACTTACGCCGTAAAAATAAACCAAGTATCACAAATAAACGAATCAATTAATGATTTATTTCAATTTAAATGTCGAAAAATTGAATTTGTACTATTACCGGTTTTGGTGTAGGTTCGCTTTCTTTTATAAATAAGATTCTGAAATGAAAGATTTAAAAGCAATTGCAACACAAATAAGAAGAGACATTGTACGGATGGTATATGATGCGCAAAGTGGCCACCCCGGTGGATCTTTAGGCTGCGCAGAATTTTTTACCGCATTGTATTTTGAAATAATGAACAGAAAGCCGGGCTTTAACATGGATGGCGATGGTGAAGATATTTTCTTTTTATCTAATGGGCATATTTCACCAGTTTGGTATAGCACACTTGCCAGGGCTGAATACTTTCCATTAGATGAATTAAAAACCTTTAGAAAAATTAATTCCCGTTTGCAGGGGCATCCTACTACTCATGAAGGATTGCCGGGCATAAGAGTAGCTTCCGGCTCATTGGGTCAGGGAATGAGTGTTGCAATAGGTGCAGCATTATCAAAAAAATTAAATAATGATAAGCACATTGTTTATTCATTACATGGAGATGGCGAATTGGATGAAGGACAAAACTGGGAAGCCATAATGTTTGCAGCTCATCATAAAGTAGATAATTTAATTTCTACCATTGATTGGAATGGTCAACAGATTGATGGAACTACAGAAAAAGTAATGTCAACAGACAGTTTAAGAGCAAAATTTGAAGCCTTTAACTGGCATGTTTTGGAAATGGATGGCAATGATATGGATGCAGTAATTGCCGGGTTACACAATGCAAGGTCATTTATAGGAAAGGGAAGGCCAATAGTAATTTTAATGAGCACCGTAATGGGCTATGGTGTTGATTTTATGGCTGGTAATTATGAATGGCATGGCATTGCACCTAATGATGAACAACTGGCAAGTGCGCTGGCCCAATTACCAAGCACTATTGGAGATTACTGATCAGTTGCAAAGGTTGAATGCTTAATTTTTTTTAAAGAGTTTATGAATCTTTCCTGAGCAATTTTAATTCCTCAATTCAAATACCTGGTGCGCTGCTTTATTTGCAGGGAACCATGCTGCGATAAAAGCAATTATCAGCGATGTTGATGCCACCAATAAAAAATCTGAAGCAATAAGTTTTACAGGAAAATAGTCTATCAAAAAAGAATTGCCTGAAAGTTTTATCAGTTTAAATTTTGATTGCAGTACACAAATAATTGTTGCAAGAGATAATCCCAATGCTGCTCCTGTAATGGCTAATATTAATCCCTCACTTAAAAATATTTTTAAGATCAAATTTTTATCAGCGCCTAATGATTGCAGTACACTTATATCTTTTCTTTTTTCGAGAACGAGCATTGTAAGCGCACTAATCATGTTGAATGCAGCAATGATAAGGATAAGTGTAAGTACAGCATAAATGACCCACTTCTCTACTTTCATTGAAGTGTATAAACTTGTATTTTGCTGATACTTTGTTTCAACTTTATACTTTTCTCCAAGCATTTTTTGTAAAGCGTTAGTAGCTTCATCAATTTGTGAAGGATCTGATAATGCAATTTCAACAGCGCTGAATTCATTGGGGGCATAATTCATTTGCTGCTTAATAAAATCAATATTTGTTATCACATATTTGTTATCAAAATCCTGCTGAATGGCAAAGCTGCCGGAAGGATAAGCATTGCCTTCACTTAAAGATGCAGCCGGATCAGAAGATGCGTAGCCGATTTTTTTTGGTAAAAAAACAGTAAGCGGAGTTAAACTTTTATCAGCCTGAACTCCTATGGCATATTCAATCCCTGCTCCTAAAATTAACCGTGGTTCATCCGCAGTGCCGGTTTCAAAATCTCCCTTCATTTTTTGCGGAACACCGGAAACGTTTTTATAATTATCATCTACGCCCTTTAAAAAAACCACTGTTTGCAGGTCCCCATTTTGCAGCAGTGCTTTTTCCTGTGCAACAAGAGAAATATTTTTTACTCCTTTAAATTCTTTTATTGCATTGATCTGTTCTGCAGAAAGAAAAATTGTTTTTCCTTTAGAAGCGATCACTCTTACATCAGTATAAAAGTTGGAATATAGCGATCTTACAAGATCTTCAAAACCATTGAAAACACTTAACACCAACACCTGGCACATGGTTGAGAAAGCAATAACGAAAAGGGTAACCCAACTGATAATGTTTATCGCATTGGTGCTTTTTTTTGCTTTAAAATATCGCCAGGCAAATGTTAGGTACAAACAGGTTTAAAGTTTAAATGGGTTTAAAGTTTGAGAGGTTTACTAACCTTCTTTATTCGGAGTTTCTTTTTTTATTTTATCCAGCAACTCTTCCATTTTAAAAACATAATCCAAAGTATCATCAATATAAAAAGTTATTTGCGGTATGCTGCGCAATTGATGACGAACGCGGTTGCCTAACTCTCCGCGGATCTCTTTGCTTTTATCCTGGATCTTTGTGAGCATTGCATCATTATCTTTTATCTGAAAAAAACTTAAGTAAACTCTTGCTTCAAAAAGATCGGGAGTAATTTTTACTGACGAAATAGAAACCATTCCTCCATCCTGCATATTTAAACCCATTCTTAAAAAAATATCATTCAACTCATGAAGAATAACACCTGCAACCTGTTTTTGTCTTTTGCCCTCTGTCATTTTATATCTTATTGGTCTTTGTAAAATTAGTTACTTTGCCTCTATTATCATTTTATAATCCCGATAGTTATCGGCACCCAAATCCATAGATGAAGAGTTTACGATCCATTTTCAGGTATATTTCAAAATATCCAAAATTAATTTTCGCTTATTTCAGTTTTAATATTTTATCATCGGTATTCTCGGTTATTTCTCTTGCTTTACTTAGCCCGTTTTTACTGCTGATATTTAAAAAAGAAGATACGCTTAGTGCGGTTGGCAATGCAAATACTTTTTTAGCAAGAATAAATCCTGTTAATAAATTTAAAGCCGCGTTGTATGATATAATAAATTCTCACAACGGCGATATAAAAGCCCTTGCGATTATTTGTGTTGTTGTGCTGCTTTCTGTTATTTTAAAAAATATTTTCCTGTACCTATCCATGTATTATCTTAACCCGATACGCAATAATATCATTAATGACATGCGTACATCGATGTATACAAAAATTCTTGCATTGCCTATCGGTTATTTTAATGACCAGAGAAAAGGCGATATCATGAGCAGGCTTACAAATGATCTGAGTGAAGTGGAAGGCTCTACTGTCGGCGTGTTGGAGACATTGTTTCGGGAACCTATTTCTATTTTTCTTTTCTTTCTTTATTTAGTGATGTTAAGCCCGCAGCTTACTTTGTTTCTTATAATATTTATGCCGCTTTCAGGTTTGATAATCGGGCGGATAGGCCGCTCGTTAAAAAAACAAAGCACTAGAGTTCAGGAAAAATTAGGAGTAATCTTATCAACCATTGATGAAACGCTCGGTGGCATAAGGATCATTAAAGCTTTTAATGCAGAGAAAAAACAAACCGATAAGTTCACACAACAAAATAATGATCTTTTAAAGATAAAGAACCGTGCAAACAGGCGCAGAGATCTTGCATCACCGGTATCCGAAGTATTGGGTGTGGCCGCTGTTGTATGTGTTCTTTGGTATGGCGGTAGGTTAGTCTTACGAAATACATTTTTAGATCCCGGAGATTTTTTAGCGTACATCGCAATTTTTTCTCAACTGATACAACCTCTAAAAGCTTTGTCTGCCGCATCATACAACATTAAAAAAGGCGCTGCCAGCATTGAAAGAATTGAGCATTTAATAAAAGAAGACATCTCAATAAAAGAGAAACAAAATCCTTTACAATTACAACAATTTAATAATTCAATTCAATTTAAAAAAGTTGGATTTTTATACGAGGATAAAACAATTCTTGAGAGTGTAGAATTAACTATTGAGAAAGGAAAAACTGTGGCATTGGTTGGCTCATCCGGTGCAGGAAAAAGTACATTGGTTGATCTTATCCCACGTTTTCATGATGTAGGCGTTGGTGAATTATTAATAGATGGCATTAATATAAAAGAATATTCCCTGGCTTCTATCCGCAACCAGATGGGCATCGTAACACAGGAGCCAATTCTTTTCAATGACACCATTGCCAACAACATTGCATTAGGCATGGATAACCCTACAGAGGAACAAATAATTAATGCAGCAAAAATTGCCAATGCCCACAATTTTATTTTGCAAAAAGAAGATGGATATCAAACAAACATTGGCGACAGGGGAAATAAATTAAGTGGTGGAGAAAAGCAACGCATCACTATTGCAAGAGCGGTTTTAAAAAACCCGCCGATATTAATTTTGGATGAAGCAACATCTTCTCTTGATACAGAAAGCGAACGCCTGGTACAGGACGCTATCAATAACCTTATGGAGAACCGTACCAGCATTGTTATTGCTCACAGGCTTAGCACTATTCGTCATGCTGATGAGATCATTGTTTTGCAACAAGGTAAAATTGTAGAAAGAGGAACGCATAATTCTCTTATTGAAAAAAATGGTTTTTATAAACGCCTTGTAGATATGCAGGAAGTGAAGTAGCATTAGTAAAAATAAAAGCGATAGGCATAACACCTATCGCTTTTATTTTTTACTATAAACTAAAACTATTGTTTAAGGATCCTGCCTGATATATTTTTTTGTGAGGATATAACCTGAATGAAATAATTACCAGCAGGTAATTTAGACATATCATCAACTCTTATATAATTTACTCCTTTAAATAACTGTACTGCATTTACGATAACATCTCTGCCCGATGCATCAATAACTTTTACCTTTCCGTACTCATTAATATTCCAGTCAACACTAATGCCTACGTAATTTGTGAAAGGATTAGGAGAGATAATAAACGGCCTGCTATCCTTCGCTAATCTTACTGCAACAATGGTAGAAAGATTTTGTTTGTTATCAAGATCAACCTGTTTAAGGCGATAATAAATTACCGGTGATGTAACCCCGGTAACATCATCTGTTGCTGAATAAGTATGCGCAATTGAAGAAGTGCCATTGCCCTGAACTGTCGCTACTTTTGTAAATATATTTCCGTCCAAACTTCTTTCAACATCATAGTATTTACAATTTATTTCCATTGAAGTTTCCCATGAAATATTTACAATATTTTTCTGCGGTAAGGTTGCTTTCAAGTACATTAATGTAACTGCTAGCGGCCCTCCCTGCGGATTAATGATTGCAGTGCCATCATCTATATAATCTACATTAGCATCAGACTTTGCTTTTATTCTTGCAGTATTTATTATTGCCGGTATTGGGTTACCTGCGCCCGGATTATTTACAGTTACTTTAAACTGCACTTCGTAAGTTTGACCGGGAGCAAGTGTGCCGCTATCTGTTGCATTAGCGCCTGTACCCAATCTGAACCTTACAGTATGTATAGAACCATTCGAAACAAATTCTGCAACATCATCAATTGATGCATCCGTTTTTGTGCCGGCTGTTATGCCTGGAGAGCTGATAACTTTTAACGAATTTGGTACGTAGGTTACTGTGTTAGGTAATGTATCTGTTATCACAACTTTATTTGCATTACCACTACCAAGGTTTGTGCCTTTAAGTGTATAGGTTAATACTTCTCCCACTTCTGCTGCCAAATTATTATTTGCATCAGTTACTGTTTTATCAAGCGTAATTGTAGGGTCTTTCATTTTTATCACAAAGCTTATTATGCCTGGAAAATACTGATCTGCTTCGGTTCCAAATTCTAATGTTGCACTTGTTGCATTGGGTAAAATGCCATATCCTGTTCCTACTTCAAACTGATCAATATCAATTCCCATTTGATTTGTGTAATTAGGATTTTTGGTGGTTACGTGTACACCATTATTACTGATAGTTCCGTTCCATGGATTGGTAGCCGAATTTATTCCATTGGAAAAAGTGTTACCGTTTATTTTTAAAAAATCTCCGGTTAAGTTTGCATCACCTTCCCAAGCTACTACACCCATTTTTGCATCACTTGTTGAAAGGCTGCCTGACGGAACGTTTAACCCTGTTAATGTAACACTGGTAGTAAGCGGGTTACCATTATTAAATACCTGTTGAAATCCATCATATAATCTTAAGCTGTTATAATTTAAAGTTGGGTTTTCATAAACAATTACAATACACCATCCACCATAATTTCCGCCGCTGGATATGCTTCCTGTTGATAACGGGGCATTGCCAACTGAATATGTTCCTGCGCCGTTGGTTTGAATGAATGATGTTATATCTGCGAAGGCCTGGTATTGGGAATAATTATTACTGTTTAATGTTGTATTGTTTTTGTCTATCTGTACTGCTGTAAACTCAGTATAAGTGTTCACAGATCCTTTCCTGATCTTAATTTTTCTATTTGCTGTTTGTGTAAGATCAAACTCTGCATCCTTTATACGTCCGCCCCAATACAATCGTGCTAATTTAATTGTGTTTGTACCTGCGGGCAAAGCAAGATCAGCCGTAGAAGAGTTTTTTGTTGCAGACCCGGTTGTTCCGGAGCCATCAACATCTACATATTGCATGTTCTCATTATCATTGCCATAAGTACTATTGCCATTGGCGCTGTTATCATTCATCTTAGTAGTATTTACAACGCTATTGTCTACAATATGCATAAGTGTATTGCCAAACATTACAATATTGCCTTTGGCATTATCTGTATAAACAATGTTGTAATTGCGAAATTGCGCATGTAATGTTGTTGTAAAAAAAAGAAAAGAAACAAAAACTGTGGGGAAATGCGATAAGTATGGCTTGCATGTAAAAATTTTCATCTTAATTTGGTTTAGAGGTAAAAAAAAGAATACATGATTCTTTCAAGGGAGGGGATTAAGAGGTGGTGTTAGTTAACCTCGATTAACGCTAAAGAATAAGCATTTGCCTTTCTAATTAAGATATCGAATAAAAAAATAAAGGAGTTAAGGCTCTTGGGAGGATATATAGATTAGTGTTGATACAAAGGTATAACTAATTTTTTTTAAATGCAATGTATTTAGAACAATAAAAAACCGAATCTATTTTGCAATTCCCATTTTTGCCTCAATAGAAAGTGTGGCGTGTGGTACAGCACGTAAACGGGCTTTATCAATTAATTTTCCTGTTACCCTGCAAATGCCATATGTTTTATTTTCAATACGCATCATTGCTTTTTCAAGATGATCAATAAAGGTGATCTGGCGGCTTGCCATCTGGCTTAATTGTTCTCTTTCCATGCTAAGACTGCCGTCTTCCATCGTCATGTATCGATTGTCAGTATCATCTCCGCCCATCTCGTCTTTCCTTGTGATCAATCCCTGTAAATAACCCAATTCTTTTTTAGCAGTTTCCAGTTTTCTCTGTATCAATTCTCTGAATTCATTTAACTCAGTATCGCTGTAACGCATCGTTGGTCCATTATTTTCAACAGGTGCCTGGTCTAAAACAGATTTAGTAAATACAGGTTCATATTTGCGGGCCTTGGTAGCAGTAATTTTTGGTAATACTACCGGCTTTGGAGTAGGTACTTTTATATCTTTTGCCTTTGGTAAAGGTTTTAATTCAGGCTTTTTATTTTCTACTTTTTTCGATTCCACTTTTACTTGTTTTTTTATAGGTGTTGCTGCTTTTTTAGGTGCCGGGTTAAGCGCTTTTTTAACCGGGGTAGCTAATTTTTTCGGGGCTGCTTTTTTAGCCACCGGTTTGGCAGTTTTTTTTGCCGGAGCAGATTTCTTAATAGGTTTCGCTAACTTTTTAGGAGACTGTTTAATTGCTTGTTTTTTAGCCACCGGCTTAGAGGCCTTTACAGCTTTTTTTACTTTTGATTGCACAGGCTTTGCTGCTTTTTTAACTATCGCTTTTTTAGCTGTTGGTTTTGAAGCAGGTTTTTTTAGAACGGCCTTTGTCGTTTTTTTGCTAGTTGGCATAACTAATCTCCTTTTTTAATAACAATCACTTTTAATTGAGAATCATTGACTTCGATGGTAATACCATCATGAATTTCAGACAGAAATTCAAGTTTATCTGCCAAAATTTCGGCGCAAATATAGTTATTAAATTGAGTAATTGAATCCTTAAGGGCTTCATTTTCCTGTATTTTAACCAATATTTTGTCAGTCAGTTCAAGGTTTTGGTCTTTCCTGATATTCTGGATACGGTTTACAAACTCACGTGCCTGGCCCTCCATCCTCAATTTTTCTGTAATGGTTATATCAAGAGCAACTGTTAATGGCCCCTTCGATGTAACCTCGTATCCAGGAATTTCATCTGTGCTTATTTCAAGGTCTTCATTTGTGATATAAACGGGTTTTTCTTTCTTTGACTCAAAGTCGGGATTTAAAAGATATTCTCCTTTCTGCACCTCATCTATTTCCACATTATTCAATTGTTGAATCTGTTCTGCAGCCCATTTCATCTTGGCTCCCAGTTTCTTCCCAAGGGTTTTGAAATTTGCTTTTGCTTTTTTGCGAATGAAATCATTATCCGCAGAAAGAATTTCTATCTCCTTAATATTTGTTTCGCTCTTAATGATAGTTTCTACTGATAATATATTTTCTGAGAGATCAGATTCAATTGCAGGGATAAGCACTTTTTGCAATGGCTGCCTTACTTTGATGTTTACTTTTTTTCTCAGTGATAATATTAAAGAGGAAACATCCTGCGCCAACTGCATTCTTTTTTCTAATGATTTATTTATAAGAATATCGTTGGCTTTTGGAAAATCAGTATGATGAACAGAGCTATGTTGACTTCTCTTTGTAATGCTATTAAGATTTTCAAAAAGCCATTCTGCAAAAAATGGTGCAATCGGTGCGATCAAACCACTTATTGTTTCCAAACATTCATATAAAGTTTGATAGGCACAAATTTTATCATGCTCATATTCACCTTTCCAAAAGCGACGGCGGCACAGGCGAACATACCAGTTGCTCAAGAGTTCATCAACAAAATTTTCTATTGCTCTTCCTGCAGTGGTTGGCTCATAATTATCTAAACTTTGTTGAGCCACCTGTATCATACTATTTAAAGAAGATAATATCCAGCGATCAATTTCGGGTCTCTCTTCAACAGGGATATATTTTTCTTTAAATGAGAAGCCATCCACATTGGCATACAAAGCAAAGAATTGATAGGTGTTATAAAGTGTACCAAAAAACTTGCGCTGAATTTCTTTTATACCCTCAATATCAAATTTTAAACTATCCCATGGCGATGCATTTGTTATCAGATACCATCGTGTAGCGTCGGGTCCAAAAATGCTGAGCGTTTCAAAAGGATCGATCGCATTGCCCAGCCGCTTGCTCATTTTATTGCCATTTTTATCCAGCACAAAACCATTGCTCACAACCGTTTTAAAGGCAACGCTATCAAACAACAAAACACCCAAAGCATGCAAAGTATAAAACCAACCTCTTGTTTGATCAACACCTTCTGCAATAAAATCTGCGGGAAAATTTTGTTTAAAATTTTCTTTGTTCTCAAAAGGAAAATGCCATTGGGCATAAGGCATTGCACCACTATCAAACCAAACATCGATAAGATCAGGAACCCGTGTCATTGGTTTGCCTGTTTCGCTAACCAAAATTATATCATCAACAAAAGGTTTATGAAGATCAAGAATACCTTCATGCAGGTAATGCTTGTTTACATCGCCTCCTAAAACTTCACTTGCTTTTTTTATCTCAGAATTTAATTCTTCAATTGAGCCAATACATTTTTCTTCCTCTCTGTCCTCTGTTCTCCATACAGGCAATGGAGTTCCCCAAAAACGGCTGCGGCTAAGGTTCCAGTCAACCATATTTTCAAGCCAGTTACCAAAGCGGCCCGTTCCGGTGGAAGCTGGCTTCCAGTTGATGGTTTTATTTAGTTCGACCATCCTGTCTTTTACCGCAGTAGTTCTGATGAACCATGCGTCAAGTGGATAATAAATTATTGGTTTATCGGTGCGCCAGCAATGCGGATAACTGTGCTCGTATTTTTCTACTTTAAAAGCCCTGTTCTCCTTTTTTAATTTTACTGAGATGTCAACGTTTACGTCTGAATATTTTGGATCATTTCTGTAATCTTTTACAAACCTTCCGCTGAATTCTCCAACACCTTCCACAAACTTTCCTTCTTTGTCAACAAGGGTTAATATGCCAAGATTATTTTTTTTGCCTGCTTTAAAGTCATCAGCGCCAAAAGCAGGCGCAGTATGCACTATGCCAGTTCCATCTTCTGTTGTAACAAAATCTCCCAACACAACTTTAAAGGGTTCCGCTGTGGGAGTTATCTCCTGAATTTTTTTAAGTGTGTTGGCTTCGGAAGGAAGGAGTTGTTCATATTTTACATTCTCTAAAGTTTTCCCTTTGAACTCACTTAAAATTTCCCAAGGTAGTAATTTAGATTTCTCATTGTAATTTTCAAAATCTCCTTTCTCACCTTCGGCCTTAAAATATTTATTCAACAATGCTTTTGCAAGAATAACATTTATGGGAAGATGTGTATAGGGATTAAAAGTTTTTACCAAAACATAATCAATGCTAGGCCCAACTGTCAACCCAAGATTTGAAGAAAGTGTCCATGGAGTTGTTGTCCATGCTAAAAAGAAAATAGTACCGTAATAATCGTCACCTTCAGGGAAAATTGAATAATCTCCTGTATAGAGTTTCTGAAAGAGAAAATTACTTTTTATATCTTTTTTCACTTTAAACATTGCCACCACACTGGTATCTTTTACATCTTTATAAGTACCAGGCTGATTTAATTCGTGAGAACTAAGCCCGGTGCCTGCTGCAGGCGAATAGGGTTGAATACTTACATCTTCATACAACAAATTTTTATTGTACAATTCTTTTAAACACCACCATAACGTTTCAATGTAATTATTTTCAAAAGTGATGTAGGGATGTTCCAGGTCAACCCAATAACCCATTTTCTTTGTAAGATCATCCCATTGATCTTTAAATTTTAAAACCTCCCTGCGGCAGGTGGCATTATATTCTTCAACAGATATTTTTTTGCCGATGTCTTCTTTTGTTATGCCTAAAAGTTTTTCTACTCCTAACTCAACAGGAAGGCCATGTGTATCCCAACCCCCTTAACGTTTTACCTGGAAACCCTGCATGGTTTTATACCTGCACACCAGGTCTTTTAATGTTCTTGAAATAACATGATGAATGCCCGGCAACCCGTTAGCACTGGGA
>DATCOF010000243.1:0-1911 GCA_036564845.1 Chitinophagaceae bacterium
CCGTGCAACTTTAAATAATCAGAAACCATAGAACGGTGACACCGCCACCACACTGCTTCCGAACACATATAAGCGGTTCTTTGTTTCAATGCAATTTGTTCAAGTTCCTTTATTCCATCATTAAAGGTGTCAGTTTCCATGTAGTCGGCATAGCTTCTAAAAGCAATATGCCGCCAGCCTGTATTTTTTGAATCGGAGTTTGCTTTTCTTCTCCCACCAAGATCTTTTATATGGATGTATTGAATGTTGTTTTGAGGTAACGAAATTTCCAATGCTTCTTTATTAAATTGAGGAAATTTGCGTGAGCCGGGAAAACTCCTGATGTCTGCAATCAATTCAATATTGAATGAATGCAGCATGGCTACAAATTCCTCCAAAGGGCGGGTGGAATGTCCAATGGTCCATATCGTTTTATTTTCTTCTTTCAATTTTTGCAATTCAAAATTCCGCCTCTTTATTTAAAATTTTTTAAATGAACGATAACCGGAACTTCGCCCCAATGCGGCGGTACGTCTTTACTAATTAGCAATGGCATCGAAGAAGAGATTCCTCCTAAATAATTCACCGCGTGCTGATACACCACTTTTTTTATTTTATAAAATCGTATCGCATAAGAACACATAATGCAAGGCTCGTGTGTTGAATAAATAACGCAATCAGATAGATCGTTTGTTTTTAATTTTTTCACTGCAAGCCTTATGGCTTCTAATTCTGCATGGCAGGTGATATCATTTTTATTTTTTGATGCATCGAATGCTTCGGCGATAATTTCATCACCTTTGGTAATGACAGAGCCAACCGGTGCCTCTCCTTTTGCAGCAGCTTCTTTAGCAAATAACTCGCAGCGCTTAATATAATAAACATCATTTTTCATATTTAAAACTTCTGGTCAGATCAATTTATATTCTTCATGATTTTGCTGCTTTAAAATCTTATATCTTTTCAATGTTTTAATTCTTTCTGACTTTGTTATTTTTTAAAACTTATGCAGGAGGATTGGGAATTAACGGTCTCATCGTAATCTCATCTACCAAAAAATTGTCGGGTGTTTCTACAATTTGAATGATAAGTGTTGCGATGTCTTTTGGCTGCAACATATTTTTGTGTGGTTGTATTCCTGAATCTTCAAAAAAGGCTGTGTCAATACTACCGGGGTTTACGCAAGTAACTTTTATTTTATAAGAACGAAGCTCTTTGAACAAGGCTTCGCTAAAGCCCTGCATACCATATTTTGTGGCAGAATAAGCAGCGCTTTCAGCTCTCGTTGTTTTTCCAAGTATAGAACCAATATTGATGATGTGAGAAGTGTTTGTATTCTTCTTCATTAAAGGAACTATTGATGATGTAATGTAGAATGCTCCGTTTAAATTAGTATTGATCATCTCGTGCCAACGCTCTAATGAAAGCTCATCAATCTTTGTAAAATAACCTGATCCTGCATTGTTGATAAGGATATCAGGAAAACGCGAATCAGAGAAAGTATTTAATACCCACGACGCAATATCTTTTTGATTAGTAATATCCAAACCAACCGAAATAAATTTTTCTCCCAACTTATTTTCTATAGCATTGAGCTTTTTTGTGTTACGGGCAAGCCCGTAAACAGTGGCTCCTTCAGTTACTAATGCATTAGCTAAAGATGCTCCTAACCCACTACTGGCGCCTGTTATCACTGCTATCTTTCCATCAATATTCATTTTATACGTTTAAAATTTTCAATCATTTTATTGCGACTTATACGATCCAGGAACAGTACGAAAACCAATCGCTAAACGATTCCAACCGTTTATAGCTACTATCGCTATGGATAAGGCAACCATTTCTTTTTCATCGAAATGTTTGCGAACACTATCATATAAAGAATCAGGCACATCATTTTCTGAAATCAGGGTGAGGGCTTCAGTCCATTCT
>DATCOF010000244.1:0-11995 GCA_036564845.1 Chitinophagaceae bacterium
CTCATATTCAATGCATCGAAAGTCAATACATCATTTGCATTATTTTTTTATAGTTATCTGAACCATGATTTGGGTGGATTAATTGATTAAGTGGATTATCTGCATTTTTAGATAATTCTTTTGTAATCTCCCAAAATCATGGTTCAGACAATCCTGGAGATTATTGGATTAAATTGATTAATAGTTATTGTAAACAGTACCATTTTTTTTTAAAAAATATGCACACCAAAACTTTCCATAGCTAAAACATCTTTCCATTGAGTAATAAGATTTTTATATTCTGTTCCAACAGGGCGTATATTTCTGTCAAGATCATAGAGGCCAAGAGAGTTTACAATGCCATCATCATTACGCAAAGCGCTGTCCCAATCAACCTGGTCAATAAGGCTGTACCATGTAAATCCAATTATGGGAACACCATCCTGTTTTAAGCGGTAAACATTTGCCCATTGTTTACGCAGCCAGTGTACAGAAAATGGTTCTGTAATATTTGTTTCAGTATGCATAACCGGCAACCTGTAACGGCGAAAATATTGATGAGTGATAACATAATATCCAAAGATCTCTCCTGCGGGACTGGTATGGCCATTGGGATGTACCATGTGCTCATTTGTTATGTAATAATCATTGCCCATAATACAACGGCTTTTATCTTTCATCTGGTTATGATGAAACCACATGTACTCATCATCCGTCATTCCGTTTTCCATTAAATATTTATAGGTGTTTACATCCACTGAATGTCCGTAGGTAAGATCGAGAGAAAGAAACCTTTTTTGATTTAAAAAATCACATTGTGGTTGGCAGGTTGGATCTTCTGCATGAAAATATTCTGATGATTCGCTCTGAATAAAAAATACATCAGGTTGAACTTTCATGATAGCCTGGGAGGCAAGCACGTTTGCTTTACACAAATGTTTTAGCGCCGTTACAAAAGATCGTTCATCACTTTTACATTCATTCCACCAGCCATACTGCCCACTGAATATTGCAGCAATAAATATTTCATTTATCGGCGTATAAAATTGTAAGTACGGATATCGCTTTGCAAATGCTTCAGCATATTCAGCAAAATAATGAGGCCAGTCGGGGTTTTGAAAATTCCCGATCCAATCAGGCACACCAAAGTGGCAAAGATCTACAAGAGGAATAATGCCAAGTTGTTTCATTTCATTAAATACCTCATCACTAAAACTCCAGTCATATTTTCCCGGCCCCTGGTGCAAAGAAAAATAAGGAGTGCCGTAACGAAGATGTTCAATGCCCATTTCTTTTGTCAGCCTGAAATCATCTTTCCAGTATTTATAATGGCCGGTCTTTTCCATTTCGTCAATCCGTTTGATCGTTCCATCAGCTAATGTAATGGTAGGATAGCTATTCTCAATTCCTGTGGCAAACATGAATTTGTTTGTGCTCATTCTTTTAACAAATTAGTGAATGTATAATTATAGCAATGCCCGTTCCAAACAATGAACGTTCAATAATTACTGCAAGTATAGATTAGAAAAATAAAATTTGCGAGAACATTTTGTGAAGAAAGTAAGGCCAAAAAAAAATATTTTTCCGGCAACCATGTCATGGCTGATATTTAGGAAACATATTTGCAGATACATACAACATGAAAAAGAATTTAAGTGATATACCGGTAAGTGTTCTTGATCTTGCAACAATTGTACAGGGAGATGTTCCTGCAGATTCATTTAAGAAAAGTTTGCAGGTTGCACAGCGTATGGAGCAATTGGGTTACAAACGTTATTGGTTTGCGGAACATCACAACATGGAAAATATTGCAAGCTCTGCAACAGCAGTATTGATCGGCTACATTGCGCAAGGCACTTCTTCCATTCGTGTAGGCTCCGGCGGAGTTATGCTTCCCAATCATGCGCCATTAATTATCGCAGAACAATTTGGAACATTGGAATCGCTTTACCCCGGCAGGATTGATCTTGGGCTGGGCCGTGCTCCCGGCACAGACCAGCTTACATCTTTTGCCTTACGCAGAAATTTAAATGCCAGTGTTGATGATTTTCCGCAGGATGTAATTGAACTGAAAAATTATTTGGGGCCACGCAATGGCGATGCCAGGGTTCGTGCTATACCAGGTGAAGGAACACAAGTGCCTTTATGGCTTTTAGGTTCCAGTACTTACAGCGCACAACTGGCTGCAGCATTGGGTTTGCCATTTGCATTTGCAGCCCATTTTGCACCTGCGCTTTTGCATGATGCATTAAAATTGTATCGTAGCAATTTTATACCATCAGATCAATTACAACAACCTTATTCAATGGCCTGTATAAATATAATTGCTGCAGACACGGATGAAGAAGCACAACATCTTGCCACTTCTTTTTATAGGTTGGCATTGGGTATTGTTACAGGTAAAAGAAAACCTTTGCAGCCACCGATAAAAAGTATGGATGGAGAATGGAGTGATTATGAAAAAGCCTCTGTAATGCACATGATGCAATACACATTTATTGGCAGTGCAAAAACTGTTTATGAAGGATTGCAAACTTTTTTAGATGAAACAAGTGTTGATGAAATAATGGTTGCTTCTTACATTTATGATAATGCAGCAAAAATTCATTCGTATGAATTGATTGCGCCTTTTTTTAAAAAGCAGGAATACAAAAACTAAAATCATTTTTTATGTGGTGGATATACGCTTTACTCTCTGCATTGTTTGCAGCACTTACAGCCATCTTTGCAAAAGTTGGAATTAAAGGTGTAGATACAGACCTCGCAACGGCTATTCGTACTGTTGTTATTTTAATTCTTGCATGGGGCATTGCTTTCTTTCGCGGAGGTGCATCTACCATCAATACCTTAACCAAACACAGCATTATTTTTCTTTGTCTTTCAGGTGTGGCTACGGGATTGTCGTGGATATTTTATTTTAAAGCATTGCAATTAGGCAAAGTTTCGCAGGTAGCGCCCGTTGATAAAATGAGTGTGGCGATAGCTATTATTTTAGCAGTTATTTTTTTAGGAGAACCTTTGACAATGAAGACTGCAATTGGCGCTTTGCTTATTATTGGAGGAACATTTGTTTTAATTTTTTAACTCCACAAAGTATAAATTCATCATCCCTTGTATTTAGAGTTGTGAACACAAGGGATGCTGAACAGTAGGTGGTTTTTAAAAATTTTACGGCTGAATTTTTACATCATATTTTACGTGTATCACACATTGCAGCGTTGCAGTAGTAGCTCTGCGAAGAAGAAATGCATAAGTGTAAGTAAAATTGGTTCCTTTCAAATATTCGGTAAGATCTGTAGTACCTGAAATTGGTAAATCAAGGTGTGTTGTATATGCATCAGGATTACCGAGGATCTGGCCTAATGTAGCCTTTTGTTGCGTATTGGCATTTGCATCACTTACTAAAAGTACACCACCATCTGTAAAATTTGCGAAGTTATTATTTACGCTTGCTCCGCTTGTAATATCAATGGATACTGCATTAACAGTAGCACTTTTTATATTACTAGCACTTAATGGATAGCCGCTTGTATTTTGTTTGTTAATTTCATCAGCAAGATTAAATTGAACAGTAGCTGTTGCATTCTGTTGTCCAGCAGCAGAGGCAGGAATAGTGATCGGAATATCTTTGGCATTAAGAAGTAAATCTTGAATACCTATCATGTCTTTAATTTTGTTACAGGATGTAAAAGGGTTAAAGATTAAGAAACTTCCCAGTAAAAGTGTGGTAATTTTTTTCATTGTAATTATTTTTGTGTTTTAAATAAATAAAAACCAAAAATCGCGTTAGCATTAAGATTAATCAATACATCATTTGCATTATTTTTCTTTTATTTATATAGGCTTACTTTTATTTCTTTTTAAATTATTTAGTTTGATGCACTGCTTACCTGTTTCTATTTCTTTACGATCATCTACCAAATCCAAAAATGATCTTAGCCCAATTAATCACGTCCCATGCTAAGATATTTTTTTGCTTGTTTTTTTTTTGTCAGTATTGCCTTTCAAATTAATGGTCAGACAAGGATCATAGATCAATTAAAAAAAGAAATTCAATCAGCACAAAATCCACATCAAAAATTGATGGCGTTATTTGCTTTTTGTGACCAAAGGTATTCACTCAACACTGATACTTTATGTAAATACGCATCGCTTGCTAAAGAGATAAGCCTTGTTCAAAAGGATATAACTAATATGGCGATGGCTGAATATTATGTGGCTAATTGTTTTGTAAAAAGAGGATCGTTAGATACTGCATATAAAATATGTGAGGATAATATTTTAAAACTTAAGAACAAAAGCGGCAGTTCAGAAGCGATAATGAAATTAACGATACTTAAGACACAGGTATTGATAAGGAGTACAAAATATAAAGAAGGGATTGCAGAAGCGTTTAGTATACTTCAACTGGCTGAAAAAAATAATGATACGCTCTCACAGATGATCGCTAAAAATGCAATAGGCTGGGCTAACATGGAAATGGATCAAAAGCCTGAAGCACTAAGATGGCTTTTGCTGGCATTAAGAACAACAGACCGTATTGATTACCACGAAAAAAACAGCAACATATATTCTAATATTGCTGCAGTTTATAATCAGCTCCAGCAATATGATTCAGCAGAATATTTTATCCTTAAGTCTATTTCATTTGCAAGAAAAAACGAAAATCTTTTCTACCTGGCTAATTGTCTTAATATACTGGCTGATATTTACATAGATACAAAAAGACCTTTACTTGCAGAAGAACCTTTTAATGAAGCGTTGTTAATTAGAAAGCAAATAGGCGATCCTTTTTATATCGTTGCAGATATGGGACAGTTAGCAGATTTTTATGCTAAAACTTCTCAATCCAAAAAAGGTATAGCAATAAGCCTGGAGGCTATAGAAATAGCCACAAAACTAAATCTTACTGCAAAGCTTGCAATGTTATATGAAGCATTGGGAGAAAATTATAAAGTAGCAGGCAATTATAAAGAATACAGTAAAGCACTTGAAAAAAGTAAAAGCCTTACTGATTCTATGTATGTGGCAAACACTGCAGAAGCAATAGCAGAACTGGACGCACGCTATAATTTGCAGAAAAAAGAAAATCTGATCAACATCCAAAAACTTGATATTGCAAAGAAAAATTCTCTATTATTTGCTTCTTTATTTTTGTTGACAATTACTATTTTAATTTCCTGGCAAATATTCAGAGAATATAAAAAGAATCAGCAGATAAAGCTGCTTAAAATGCAAACAGAAGAAAAGCTATTATCTACCCGTGCTGTAATGTCTGCAGAAGAAAATGAACGTAAAAGAATATCAAGAGATCTTCATGATAATATTGGTGCCTATGCAACAGTTCTTATGGCTAACACAGAGCGGCTTAAAAAGCAGGCAGCAGGACAACCGGTGCAACAATCTGCAGATAGTATTTTTGAAAATGCTCAAAATATTATTGGATCACTTCAGGAAACAATTTGGGTTTTAAATAATGATGTGATCACTATTACTGATTTTATTGACCGGTTTAAAATGTATGCAAAAAAAATGCTTCAACATTTTACTGCTACGCAAATAAGATTTAAGGAGCAGCTTGATGATGATGTGAAACTATCGCCTGCAGAAGCTTTGCATCTTTTTAGAATTATGCAGGAAGCATTGCAGAATATAATTAAACACGCAGGATCTAAAAATATTATAGTTGAGATCAAAAGCAAAGAAACTATTGAAATATCAATAAAGGATGACGGAAATGGTTTTGATAAAAATATAATAATGGAAGGAAATGGTTTGCTCAATATGCGGCATAGAGCTAATGAAGCAGGATATCATCTAAACATTTTATCTTCTGCAGACGGAACAGAAATAAAGTTGATAAAAAATAATTCATTTGCGGTATAGCTTTTTAATTACAGTGTATTCATCTTTACAAATAAACAATGCCCATTAAAATAGCAATAGTAGATGATAAATTAATAGTTCGCAGTGCTATTAAAGATAAATTATACTCATCCGGAGATGTAGTTATTGTTATGGAAGCATCCAATGGAGAAGATTTTTTGCAGAAGATGGAAGCAACAACTATTGAAATGTATCCTGAAATTGTTTTAATGGATCTTGAAATGCCACAGATGAATGGGATACAAACCATCGCCGTAGCCACATCTATTTATCCCGCAATAAAATTTATTGTACTTACTGTGTTTGATAATAACGAAAAAATTTTTGAAGCAATTAAAGCCGGCGCCAACGGTTATTTATTAAAAGACGATGATGCAGTAAATCTTAATGAGGCAATTTTACAAGTGATAAATTATGATGCAGTACCAATGAGCCCTGCCATTGCCCGTAAAACATTAGGCTTATTAAAAACAGGACCACCAGAGATTGAAACTACAACTGGTTCTGGTGTACTTAGCAGCCGTGAACAGGATGTGTTATTGCACCTGGTAGAAGGATTGGAGTATAAACAAATAGCCGAAAAATTATTTATTAGCCCTTCAACAGTGCGCAAACACATTGCAAACATTTATCTAAAACTTCATGTGAAATCAAAAGCGCAGGCAATAAAAATGGCCTATAAAAATAATTGGTTGTAAAAGATATTCAATTATCAGGGAAGAGAAATTAAATGCTCTTTTTTATATTGTGTATGCGCTTCTCTAATTCTATGTCTTGCTAAAAAAACGGTAAGCCCTGAAAGAAAAACAATTACAGCCCCACAACTTATCGCAAAATCAGTTCCCAATTTTTCTGATAACCATCCCACTTCAAAATTACCAATTGGTGCAAGGCCTAAAAACATCAATACATAAATGCTCATCACTCTTCCTCTAAATTCATCTTTCACCAGGCTTTGTATTGTTGTATTTATTGTAGAGAACTGGCTTATTAATCCGAAGCCTGCAATAAATAATAACACCAATGCAATATGAAGGTTTGTAATATTACTGAAGAGAAGAAGGCTTACTGCAAACAGCATATTGCCGCCAACAATAAACACTATTGGTGAAGCTTTTTTTGAGAACACTGAAATGATCAATGTTGCCAGCAATGCACCAAGCCCGGTAGCTACATACAAAGAGCCAAGCCCTGCAGCATCTAAGTGAAATTTATTATGTGCTATGTAAGGCATTAGTGTTGTGTACGACCATCCAAAAATAGATGAGATACCTGTAAGGATTATCAACGTACGGATAACAGGATGAGAGAATGAATATGATAAACCTGCTTTGATAGCAATAAACGCATTTTGTTTTTTATATACTGGTCTTTTCTTTAAACGCATATTTAATAATGCAACTATAACAGCGATATAACTTATGCCATTAGCGATAAATGCGCCACCGGGACCTGTTATAGCAATTAAAATTCCGGCAATTGCAGGGCCAACAACCCTTGCAGAATTAAATGCACCTGAGTTTAAAGCAATGGCAGACGGTAACTGATTTCTATTTACAATTTCAGAAACAAATGCCTGCCGTGCCGGTGCATCCACAGCTGCAACCAGTCCTAATAAAAAGGCCAGTAAGCCTATCTCCCAAATAGTGATAACATTTATAAGCGTAAGTATCCCATAAAGCAGTGCAAGTACCATTGCGCAGGATTGTGTTATCAATAATATTTTTCTTTTAGGAAACCTGTCAACGATCACGCCTCCAAAAAGTGTAAACAGAAGTGATGGGAGGGTGGCCAGTGCAGCAACAAGGCCGATAAGAAATGCAGAGTTGGTAAGCTTTAAAACAAGCCAGCCCTCGGCAACAATTTGCAGCCATGTGCCAATGAGAGAAAATAATTGCCCGCTGAAATAAAGTTTATAATTCCTGCTTTGCAATGCAGGAAAAGTGGAAGATAATGTTTTTACCCAGCCCGTATTTCTAAGCCTTGAAGTTGTTTCTATATCGGAGATATCTGCATTCGTTGCCATAGTCAGTTTTTCTCAAAAACCCTGCCTTACAAATTCTAATAAAAATTTATTGCTTTGCTAAAGTGAATTTTTGTTTAAACTCTGTTTTTTCAAACATTGCCGTTTTATCTTCTTTAGGTTCCTGGTTGCTATCTTCACTTTTTTGCATATTGCCTTGCTTGCCGCCATTCATTACGCCGCGATGCATACCACCACCACCGCCCATTCTTCCTCCACCTTCTCTCCCTGAAAAATTTCTATCTCCACCGGAACCATTTTGTTTCATGGGATGTACTTCTACTTCAAGCTCTATATCTTTTTCAAAATCTTTTACATAATCATCTCCTGATAGCTCTTTCAGCGGGATTGAAATCTCGCAGGAGAGTTTTTGATTTTCGTAGCCAAGCGCTGCATTTATTCCGGAGTTATCATTGATGGGTATCATCCCATCTTTTGTTTTAAATCCTTTTACTTCCATCATGTTTTTATCATATGCTGTTGGCTGCAATGGGAATTTTATTGAAGCCTTACTACCGCCTTTTATTTTTAGCGTAACCGTCATTCCTGCACGCATGATCTTCATCCGTTCTGCATTATCATTACTTTGAAAACACAGGTATAAATTATTACCATCATTGGCAAAATCAAAAAATAATTTGGTGTCCTTATCATAAAATCTAAGCGGAAGGCTCCATTCTGATGCATCGCCATCTATTTTTATAACTGAAGCAATGCGCTTTGATCTTAGCACATCACTTTGTGCAAAACAAAAAATAGAAACGAACAGTAGTGCGGAGGTAAAGAAGTATTTCATTGCTATAAAATTTGGTGCAGTCACTAAAGGTATATCCCAATTAGCACAGGGCTTTTTATGCTTTATTAAAGGAACGTTATTTTTTTGGCGAAAACTTAATGCACTCTATCACCTCTCACTTCTAAATTTTTTATCACATCGGCTTCGTAAGCAAGCCATTCTTTCCATCTTGCTCTTACTTTTTCTTTAAGTAGATATGTTTCTGCCAATGTTATAAATAATGTATAATGGCCAGCCTCGCTTTCCATAAACTTCCTGTAAAAGTTTCTCATGTATTCATCATCCAGGCCTTCGCTTAATCTCTTAAAGCGTTCGCAGCTTCTTGCTTCTATCAATGCCATTGTTAACAGCAGATCTAAAAATCTGTCTTCTGCATGGCCACCTTTTTTTTGAAATTCCAAAAGCTTATTTACATATTCATCTTTGCGTTGTTTGCCCAATTGCAAATTTCTTTTTCTTAATTCAGCAAGCACTATGCGAAAGTGTCCCCATTCTTCAGTCACAATAGGTGAGAGGTCATTCACCAATTGATCTTTATCATTATATTTTGTGATAAGAGAAATACAGGTGTTGGCAGCCTTTTGCTCGCAATATGCATGATCAGTTAAAATATCTTCTAAAGAAATACTTGCAAGATCAACCCATCGTGGATCAGTTGGTAATTGCAATCCTAAAATATTTTTCGTATCCTGTGAAATTTCCATGATTAAAATTACTTACAACTTATAACATACAACTTATCACTTTTTAGTATTTTACATTACCAATTAAATTATGAGAGTTATACCATTTATTATCTGCAGCATTTTTACAGCAGCATTAATTATTATTTTAAATACAACTTTACTTCTGCCGGCGCCACTTGGCAAATTATTAAGTCCACAACATGGCGTATGGCAAAATGCAGAACCTGTGAATGAAGATTTTACGGCAAATCTTTCTTTTCCGCAACTGGCAGGTAAGGTAAATGTTTATTTAGATGACCGTCTTGTTCCGCACATTTTTGCTGAACAGGAAAACGACGCATACTTTGTGCAGGGTTACATCCATACAAAATTTCGGTTGTGGCAAATGGAAATTCAAACCCACGCTGCTGCCGGCAGGGCAAGTGAAATCCTGGGTGATAAAGGATTACAGCACGACAGGGAATTTAGGAGATTGGGAATGGTGTATGCTGCAGAAAATTCTTTAAAAGAAATGGAAAGCGACCCTGAAAGTAAAGCCCAGTGCGATGCATATACATCAGGCATAAATGCATACATAGAAAGTTTAACTGAAAGTACGCTGCCGCTGGAATATAAACTCATCGGTTATAAACCTGAGAAATGGACCAATTTAAAAACGGCCTTGTTTCTTAAATATATGTCATACGATCTTGCGGGACGTGATGATGATTTTGAAATGACAAATGCAAAAAGTTTTTTTAGCAAAGATGATTTTGAAAAATTATATCCGCAGATACCTGATTCACTAGATCCCATAATTCCGAAGGGAACCGCATTTCAAAAACCTGGAATAAATGTAAAAACGCCTGCAAATGTTGATTCACTTTATTTTAATGTTCATGATACAATGAATGTATTTGAGCATAAACCTGATAAAGAAAACGGTAGCAACAACTGGGCAGTGAGTGGTAAAAAAACAAAAAGTGGTTTCCCTATTTTATGTAACGATCCTCACCTGGGATTAAATCTTCCTTCGCTTTGGTACGAGATGCAGATATCAACGCCAACTCATAATGTGTATGGTGCTTCTTTTCCCGGCTCACCCGGAATTATTATTGGCTTTAATGACAGTTGCGCATTTGGGTTTACAAATGGCGGCAGAGATGTAAGAGATTATTATGAAATAAAATTTAAAGATGACAGCAGGAAAGAATATTGGTTTAATAATGAATGGAGAAAAACAGATTTCAGGATTGAGGATATCAAAATAAAAAATCAGCCTGATTATCTTGATACTGTTGCCTATACTGTATTTGGACCTGTGATGTATGATAGATCTTATGGCGGTTTTTCAAACCCGAATAAAAAATATTATGCAGTAAGATGGAAAGGACATGATAGTAGTAATGATATGAAATGTTTTATACTGCTCGATCATGCAAAAAATTATGCTGACTATACTATTGCAGCAAGTTATCTGCATACACCCGGACAAAACTGTGCCTTCGCCTGTAAAAATGGTGACATAGCAATTAGAACACAAGGAGAGTTTCCGGCAAAGTGGAATGGACAGGGAGATTTTATTATGCCCGGAACTGACAGCAGTTTTATGTGGCAGGGCATGATACCGCAAAATGAAATTCCGTTTCAATACAATCCTGAAAGAGGGTTCATCAGTTCGGCTAATCAGCGGCCTGTTGATTCAACTTATCCGTATTATTTAGGCAGGGGCTACCCGGTGTATCGCGGTTATACAATTAATAAAAGATTGACCACGATGACGAATATAACTGTTGATGATATGAAAGCCTTGCAAACCAGTAACTATGATGTTTTTGGTGAATTAGCCAAACCGCTTTTCTTAAAAAATATAAGAGAGAATGATTTAAACACTGACGAAAAAAAATATTTTGACCTCTTAAAAAACTGGGACCTTAATGATAATGTTGATTCAAAAGGGACTACAGTATTTTATTTTACCTGGTATAAATTCAGAAAGGAAGTGTGGGATGATGATTTTGCAAAAGCGCCTGAAGTGGTAATGACTCCTTATGAAAGTACTTTGTTGGAAAGCGTGCTTAAGGATTCGGCTTATAAATTTTTAGATAATATCAATACGCCACTGGTTGAAACACTTTCCGATGACGTTACGGCAGCATTTAAAAAAGCTGTTGTGGAATTAAAAAAAATTGATAGTGATGGCAAACTTGAATGGGGAAAATACAAAGACACTAAGATCAGTCATATTACTAAATTGGAGGCATTAAGCAGGTTGCATTTACCTGTTGGTGGAGGCCGCAATTGTATCAATGCGATTAAAGAAGCTCATGGCCCTAGTTGGAGAATGATAGTTTCTCTAACGCCTGAAACTGAGGCCTATGGCGTATATCCCGGTGGGCAAAGCGGCAACCCCGGCAGTAAATATTACGACAACTTTATTGATACATGGGTTGCAGAAAAATATTATCCACTCTGGGTAATGAAACAAAATGAAGAAGGTGATAAAAGGATAAAAGCAAAAATGACATTTGAAAAAAATTAGAAATAAGAAAATAAAAACTCATCACTGATCACTTATAACTCATCACTAATAACCGATCGCTCATAAACCCGAAACTCAAATGAAATTTATAGTATCAATTATAC
>DATCOF010000245.1:0-8028 GCA_036564845.1 Chitinophagaceae bacterium
CTGATTTTCATTATTGCTCTTGTTCGTTTTTTGTATTGTTGAGTTGCGTCAATACAATTTACCAATCCAAAGTAATTGATTTATTTAGCTCATCCAACACATTGGGGATATTTATTAATCCGGCACGTTTTGTATTTGTCAACTTTGCAGCTATGCCTAACCTACAACTTTATAATTAAATTTAAATGCATATTCTTCTGCCTACGGGCTGCCCTACCTTGGCGCAGTATGCAGAATAGCCTTTGCGTGGCGTACTTGTACCTTTGAATACTAACCGTAACTTAATTCAACTAATCCTTTCATCCCGCAAAAATCTCTGGCGCTACTATACTTCCAATCTTCAAATCTTGTTACAAATCCGGCCAGAACAGAATTTTGATGTATGTAATCTAAAGTTTTATCAAACATTTCCTGATCTTTTATTTCTAATGGTTTGTTATGCTGTTGCCAGAATTGCCAGTCAGAATTATTTCCATTCTTTTTACCTGCTCTTTCCATCATCCAGATTATCCAATCTTTTCTGCTCTCCTGAATATTATTTTTGATTGCTGCTTTTAGTTCTAATGATGTATGTTTTTGCGCCAACACAGGGGAAATTTACCTGAAGATGGAATTAAGAAGATGGTAGAATTGGCAAAGGGATTAATTCCTCAATACAAATAAGATACAAGTAAGTTATAAATTTAAAGGAGAGAAATTATTCTCTCCTTTAAATTTATTGCAACAAATTATATGTTTTGAAAAAAATAGTTAGAGTTTTATCTCCTCATCAGTCTTATCGTAAAAATGAAATTCAGTGAGATGGTAATTACTGTTTTGTTTTACGCGGATTTTTTGTTTGTACTTCCAGCTCCATTTTAATCTCTTACTTGGGAAGCCTTTTGTAAGGTATGCGTATAACATGGGGTGAACTTCTACAGTAAGTTCTTTATGCTTTTGCATAAGAAGATAGCTTAAGTTCTTTTCTATCTCATCTTCTAAAATTAATGTAGAAGAAATTTTTCCGGTGCCTGAACAGCTTGGGCAAACCTCAGAAGTATTGATAGTCATTTCAGGCTTCATCCGTTGCCGGGTGATCTGCATCAAACCAAATTTACTGATAGGTAACACAGCATGTTTTGCTCTGTCAGGTTTCATGAAAGCTTCCATTCGCTCAACAAGTTTTTTCTTGTTTTCCAGCAGCTTCATATCAATAAAATCAACCACTATAATCCCACCAAGATCCCTTAATCTTAATTGCCTTGCTATCTCTGCCGCCGCCTCCAGGTTGGTTTCCAGCGCATTTTGTTCCTGGTTATTGCTTACACTTTTGTAACCACTGTTTACATCAATTACATGCAAGGCCTCAGTATGTTCAACAATTAAGTATGCACCACTGGGAAGGTTTATTGTTTTACCAAAAGATGCTTTTACCTGTTTGGTAATTCCATAACTATCAAAAATTGGAGCGCCGTTATTATGGAAAGAAAGTATTTCTGTTTTATCAGGAGCAATTCTTTGTATGTAGGTTTTTGTATCGTTATAAATGTTTTTATCATTCACAACGATCTTATTAAAATCTTCACTTAAAAGATCACGAAGAATGCTGTTTGTTTTTCCTTCTTCACTTAAAATTTTTGCAGGAGGAACAGCGCCCTTTAAATTTCTTTGCAGTGTTTTCCATGTTGCAATAAGCGCTAAAAGATCTTCGTGTAATTCTGCTGTATGTTTTCCTTCTGCTGCAGTGCGTATAATTACACCAAAATTTTTCGGCTTTATCGCTTCAATTATTTTGTGTAATCTTTTTCTTTCTTCTGATGAATGAATTTTTCTTGAGACAGCAATGATATCATTGAATGGTGTCAGCACAACAAACCTTCCGGGAAGTGAAAGTTCGCAGCTAAGTCTAGGGCCTTTAGCAGCGATAGGCTCTTTTAATATCTGAACTAAAATATTGGGCTTACCACTTAATACTTCCGCGATCTTGCCTGTCTTTACAATTTCAGGTTCTACTTCAAACTTGCTAAAATCAAAGCCATGCTCGGTTTTATCCTGCATGGCAATGTTAGTAAATTTTAAAATTGAACGTACATAAGGGCTAAGGTCTGTATAGTGAAGAAAGGCATCCTTCTCAAAACCTACATCAATAAATGCAGCATTTAAACCGGGAATAAGTTTTTTTACTTTGCCAAGGTAGAGGTCTCCAACTGCAAAGTTTGCATCAGCTTTTTCATTGTGCAGCTCAACCAGTTTTTTATCCTCTAACAGGGCAATTTCTACTGCCTGTGGGGCAGCATTTATAATTAATTCCTTGTTCAAATTAAAATCTTTTAATCGAAAGCCTTAAGGGCATGGCAGTAAAATACTAACGTAGCCGAATGCCGGCATAGGTAAGAAAAGAAATAATTATTTCTTTTTATGACGATTCTTTCTTAAACGCTTTTTGCGTTTATGGGTAGCAATTTTATGACGTTTTCTCTTTTTACCACAAGGCATAATTCAATTTTTTAATAATTATTTTTAATATATTTTATTGCAATGCTTTTATCCGGATGTTTACTTCTTTGCTGTATTCCGGGTTATTAACAAGTTTTTTACTGTATTCGTACCACTTAATTGCGCTTACCTTATCTCCAGTTTCTGCATACGTATCAGCTAACCATGATACTGCTTCTAAATTCCCAGGTTCGGCAGCTACTACTTTGTTTAAACGGGTAATAGCTTTATCATATTGCTTTGAAATAACACCGCCAATACCAAGGATCATTTGCGCCTTCATATTGTTAGAATCCTTAGCCACTACTGAAAGTAACTGCTGGATTCCCTTCATTGTTTCAGCAGCATTTCCAATCATTCCCTTTCCATACACATAACAACTGCCCAGGTCAACTTTCAAATCT
Organism: Chitinophagaceae bacterium; assembly: GCA_036564845.1. Classification (GTDB taxonomy): domain Bacteria; phylum Bacteroidota; class Bacteroidia; order Chitinophagales; family Chitinophagaceae; genus Ginsengibacter. The sequence goes on from DATCOF010000245.1 coordinate 2,880, forward strand.
TCGTTATCAGGGTTTAACTGGATGGCTTTTTCAAAAAGAACTACCGCTGTTTCGGATTCCCATGCTTTTATTTGATCGTTTTCCTCCCGACGCATGCTGTCCAAAATTAAGCGGGCAGCAAAGGTGAGGCTTTTTTCCGAATTATCCAATTTAGAAGCTTCGCTAATATAGTAAGCATAAGGCACGAAAGACTTTGCAGAGTCTTTCCAAAAATTGGCTAAGTGAATAAGATTATTGTGGGATTGTTGCTTTACATCACCTCTTGTAATGCTATTCTCTAAATTAGCTACATATAAAAGTTGGGACGCTGGAAGCCTTTGTTTTGCTTTCTGAATAGAATCTGTTATGTTAAAAGTTGAGGTAGGAGCCAGTTGAGTATGATGTGAACTGCTTTTCTGTGACTCGATGCTCCCAAAGAAAAGAAGGCTAATTAATAGTAATATACCTGCGCTAGTTAAAAGAAGTTGTTGTTTCACGAATTAATTTAGGGGAGCAAAGGTAATCACTCTTTCACGCAAAGCCGCAATGTTATTAAGGCGCAAAGAAAATAATGGGGTTAGAATTTACGAAGGTTAATCATTAACTTAATTGGTTCATTTGCATAATGGAGGATGTGGCTAAACGACCTGCAAGTTACCTTTGCGTCTTTGTCCCTTTGTTTCTTTGCGTGAAAAATCACTCCTGCTGTTTTCTTAATTCATTTTTATCTTTTATATCCTGAACAAATTCTTTGGCTGGTTTAAAGGCGGGAATATAATGTTCGGGAATATTTACAGCAACATTTTTTTTGATGTTTCTTCCTATTTTCGCTGCTCGCTTTTTAGTAATAAAACTTCCAAATCCACGGATGTAAATATTTTCTCCTTTGGCAAGAGATTCCTTTACCTCTTTAAACATGGTTTCAAGCGTAACCAAAACATCAACTTTTGGTATGCCTGTTTTTTCTGAAATTTGATTGATAAGATCTGCTTTTCTCATTTTTTGATAATTACTTTGAGGAATAAGATTGTTGGTCTTACAAATTTAATAATCTTATTTAATAATCCTAACTCATTGAGGATTAATTTGGTGGTTTTATAATAACAAAGGATTTAATGGCTGCAAAGAAATTTTTTACAAAGGAATTATTAAGATGGAATAAAAACGATAATGATCGCGTTATGCCCTGGAAATATGAGAAAGATCCTTATAAGATATGGATAAGCGAGATCATCTTACAACAAACAAGGGTAAGCCAGGGACTTGAATATTACAACAGGTTCATTAAAAGATTTCCGACAGTAAAAAGTATTGCAATAGCGCCGGAATCTGAAGTGTTTAAATTATGGGAAGGGCTGGGTTATTATACACGCTGCAAAAATATTATTGCATCCGCAAAATATATTTCAGAAAAATTGAACGGAAAATTTCCTGAAACTTATGATGATATTTTAAAACTAAAAGGTATTGGAAGCTATACTGCATCTGCCATTGCATCGTTTGCGTATAATCTTCCCTATGCTGTTTTGGACGGCAATGTATTTAGAGTGTTGTCAAGATATTTTGCAATAACAAATCCTATCGATAATCTGCAGGGTAAAAAGTTTTATAGCGAACTGGCGTACGAATTACTGGATAAAAAACTTCCCGGTGTTTACAATCAATCCATTATGGATTTTGGCGCAACGATTTGTAAGCCTCTACCGCTATGCGATGAATGTCCTCTGAAAAGCAGGTGTGAAGCCTGTTCGCAGGGGATTCAATTGCAATTGCCTGTAAAAGAAAAAGTGATTTTGAAAAAAAGCCGTTGGCTTTATTACCTGGTGGTAAAGTACAGAAATAAATTCTATGTAAGAAAAAGGGAAGAAAAAGATATCTGGCAAAACCTGTATGAATTTATATTGATTGAAACGCCCAAACTCGTAACTCCTAAAAAATTACAGGGCTCCGATAAATTCAACTTCATCTTTGGGGGCAATGAAATTAAAATTGAAAACATTTCGCAGGTGTATAAACAACAACTCACCCATCAAACTATTAACGGACAATTTTTAAACATCACCATAAAATCTCCACTGAGGTTAAATAATTATCAATTAGTATCGGCGGATAAGATAAAGGAGTTCCCTTTCCCTAAATTTATCAATACCTATTTGAAAGATTAAAATGTATCTTTAAATTTGAGTATATAAGAAGGTAAAAGTACAGAGCAGCATTCTCTTTTATTTCTTTTATCTTTTATTCTCTTAGCAAAAAAATAATATATGAGAGGCGTAAACAGGGTTATGTTGATCGGAAATTTGGGTAAAGATCCAGACCTCCAGTTTTTAGAGGGAAACATTGCAGTAGCAAAATTTTCACTTGCAACAACCGAAAGCTACAAAGACAAAAATGGTAAATTAATGTCTCAAACAGAATGGCATACGGTTGTGCTTTGGCGTGGACTTGCAGAGCTTGCCCAAAAATATTTACACAAAGGCAGCCTTGTTTACATTGAAGGAAGATTAAAAACCCGCAGTTGGGAAGACAAAGACCATAACAAAAAATTTACAACAGAAGTGGTAGGAGATAATTTAATAATGTTAGATAAACGCTCTGATGGAACACATCATGCAGGTGGAGATATGGAAGGGTTACATGGCACAGATTCAGATATTCCGCCAATGGAAGAAGGTTCAGAAAAACTACCTTTCTAATAAACACCTAACACTCTCCGTGGTTAGTATCTTTAATTAAAATTATTTGTTTTGGATTATCATTCGACGATCGCAGGTCTTAAATCTTTCTCTCTTATTTATTTAGCGATAACACCTGCGGCAACCACAATTCTTATTTTCACAGCACTCATCCTTGTTCTCATTTCTTTTTTGGTAGCCGGTTCTGAGGTTGCATTTTTCTCCCTTACGTATAAGGATATTAATATGCTCAAAACCAAGCGGCGTGCGTCTTACAGGAGGATAGTCACTTTACTTGAAACGCCAAAAACATTACTTGCATCAATGCTGATAACAAACAGTTTTGTAAACATCGGCATCATTTTGATCTCAAATCTTTTAATGCAGAACTGGATCGATAGTCTGCACATGCATTTTGTAATTGAGTTCATTATTAAAGTTGTGGTAGTAACTTCTTTGTTGGTTTTGTTTTGCGAAGTGTTGCCAAAAGTTTGGGCAACGCATCATAACATTTGGTTTGCTGCATCAGCATCTCTTATCATTGAAATATTCAACAGTATTTTTTTTCGTGTGAGTTCGCGATTGGTAAAGCTTAGTGATAAAATAGAAAGTAAATTTCATTCGGGCTTATCCGGAATGGACAATACACAATTGGATTATGCCATTGATCTTTTGCCGGATCACGAAGCATCATCAGAAGAGAAACAAATCTTAAAAGGCATACGCAAATTCGGCAACACTACAGTAAAGCAAACCATGCGTACACGGCTTGATGTTAGTGGCATTGATCATACAAGTTCATTTAAGGATGTTATTGCTAAAGTGGAAGAGATGCATTATTCACGGCTGCCCGTCTTTAAAAATAATTTAGATGAGATTGTTGGAATTTTGCATACTAAAGATCTGCTGCCATTCTTAAATGAGCAAAGTGATTACGATTGGCATTCATTAATGCGGCCTGTGTTTTATGTACACGAACAAAAATTAATTGAAGACCTGCTGCAGGAGTTTAGAAATAAACGTATGCATTTTGCTGTGGTGGTGGATGAGTTTGGAGGAACATCCGGCATTGTAACGTTGGAAGATATTATGGAAGAGATCATCGGCGATATTCATGATGAGTTTGATGATGAAATAAGCGGCAATAAAAAAATAGATGATTTCAATTATATTTTTGAAGGAAAGACAATGATAAATGATGTTTGCAAAGCCTTGCATTTGCCAATTGAAATTTTTGATAAAGTAAGAGGAGACAGCGATTCACTGGCAGGGTTGGTTTTAGAAATTGCCGGAGAGTTTCCCCAAATAAATGAAGAGGTGATCACTGATAATTTTACTTTTATTCCATTGGAAATAAATAAGAACAGGATAGAAAAAGTAAAAGTGAATATTAAACCGGTTGAGAAAAACTAATGATGAAAAAAAAATATTCAACATTCAAAATCCAACATTCAATATTCATTGCTATAATATTTGCTGCGTCTTGTAACTCTACCTATACTTCCAAACCAAGAGGATATTTTAAGGTTGATCTGCCTGAAAGAAAATATGTAAAGTTTGAGAAAGAAGGATTTCCTTATTCATTTGAATACCCGGCTTACGCTAACATTGTAAAGGACAGTACTTACTTTGATGCGTCTCCTGATAATCCTTTTTGGGTAAATGTTGACTTCCCAACATTTCATGGAAAGATATTTATCAGTTACAAAACAATAGGAGGTAACTCGGTTTATAAAATTAAAACACCAACCGGTTACAAAGATTCGCTTGGTAAAAATGCATTTCAAACACTCATCAACGATTCTTATAAACTAACTTTTAAAAATGATGTGAAGGCTTATTCAATTGAGGATAGCGTTATGCATACGCCTAATAATATCACCGGTATTTTTTTTAGAGTAGGCGGAAGTGTAGCAACATCAAAACAATTTCTTCTTACTGATTCAGTAAAGCATTTTTTACGCGGCGCATTGTATTTTGATGCAACACCCAATGAAGATTCACTGGCACCGGTAAATGCTTTCCTGCAGGAAGACTTAAAGCATCTTATCAATACACTGCAGTGGAAAAATAAATAGGACTTTAACTATGCATTATCACCTGTAAATGCAGGCTGGTTTTATTTTAAAAGAGGATAAGATTTGTTTGTTTAGTAAATTTGCCGCCATGATAGCCATTGATAATGTTCTTATAAGTAACCAGGTTGTAGAAGAGCAATTTGTTTGCGACCTGAATAAGTGCAAAGGTGGCTGCTGTGTAGATGGAGATGCAGGCGCCCCACTCGAAAATAAAGAACTTAAAGAACTTAATGAAGTGTACGATGCAGTGCTGCCCTATCTTTCAGAAGAATCAAAAAGAGAATTGGAACATCAGGGCAAATATGTTTACGATAAGGAGTTTGGATGGGTAACGCCAACAATAAATTCGAGCATTTGTGTGTATGGAATTGTTGATGGAAAAGGAATTGTAAAATGCGGAATAGAACAGGCGTATAA
>DATCOF010000246.1:0-4504 GCA_036564845.1 Chitinophagaceae bacterium
AGTTAAGAGATCTTGGAAATACAGTTGTTGTTGTTGAGCATGATGAAATGATGATGAGAGAAGCTGATCATATAATTGATATGGGGCCTCTGGCAAGTCATCTTGGTGGTGAAGTTGTTGCCGAAGGAAATTATGATGAGCTGATCGCAAATAAAAAAAGTCTGACAGGGAAATATTTAAAAGGAGAATTAAAAATTGATCCTCCCCAAATTGTTCGTAAATGGAATCGTTCAGTAACTGTGCAGGGAGCAAGACAAAATAATTTGCAGGATATTAATGTTGTAATTCCCTTGAATGTTTTGTGTGTTATTAGCGGTGTTAGCGGCAGCGGTAAAACAACTTTGGTAAAACAAATTTTGTACCCTGCATTGAAAAAAATAAAAGGAGAATTTGCTGATAAGGTAGGCTTGCATCGTGGCATTGAAGGCGATGTAGATTATATCACACAAATTGAAATGATAGATCAAAATCCTATCGGTAAATCATCACGAAGCAATCCTGTTACCTACATAAAAGCGTACGACGAAATTAGAGACCTGTATGCAAAACAGCCATTGAGTAAGATGAGAGGATTTTTACCAAAGCATTTTTCTTTTAATGTGGAAGGCGGAAGATGCGATGCATGCAAAGGTGAAGGTGAACAGGTTGTTGAAATGCAGTTTTTGGCTGATGTACATTTGTTATGCGAAGTATGTGGTGGTAAAAAGTTTAAGGAAGAAGTTTTAGAAGTTACCTACAAAGAAAAAAATATTTATGATGTACTGGAGATGAGTGTTGATGAAGCAATGGAATTTTTTGCCTCTTCCTCCCCCACCGGGGGAGGGCAGGAGGGGGCAGTTGCAAAAAAAATAAAACCATTAAGCGATGTTGGATTGGGTTATATAAAACTTGGGCAATCATCAGATACACTTTCGGGAGGAGAAGCGCAGAGAGTAAAGCTTGCTTCGTTTTTGGGAAAAGGTAAAGGACAAGGCCATGTGCTGTTTATTTTTGATGAGCCAACAACAGGGCTTCATTTTAATGATATAAAAAAACTGCTCACTTCTTTTAATGCATTGATAGAACAGGGACATTCCATTTTAGTGATTGAACATAATACTGATGTTATCAAATCTGCTGATTGGGTTATTGACCTTGGACCTGAAGCAGGTGATGGCGGCGGAAACCTTGTGTACACAGGTATTCCGGCTGGATTGAAAAAAGTGAAGGAGAGTTGGACAGGGAAGTATGTTTGATCACACTTATTTTGGTTCTATAATATAAGCTTGATACTTCTTAAAGCCTTTTATTTGTTCTGTGAAACGTGGAAGAAAGGTTATAAGTTCTTCAATTTTACTTGTAAAACTGTTTAATATTACAATTGTCAATTGATGCTTCTCAAGGTTCTGCTGATGCGGAAAATTTTTATCAATAGTTAGCAAAACATCAAAGTTTTTCTCAACACAAAGGGCCATAAGGTTTCCATTCTTAATACCGCCCCAACCCATCTCTATTACAGTAAAAACTTCAAACTCCGGTAAATAAGATTTCAGTTGTTTGGTAACACATTCATCAAGCAAAATTTTCATTCAAAATGTTTGATGAATTTTCAATAAGCTTCTGCGACATTTCCAAAACTTTTATTACCTGTTCTCTTTGTACACCTTCAAAATCTTCAAGAAATTTATCAATTGAGTCGCCTGTTTCAAGGTAATCAAATAAATTTTTGATAGGAACTCTAGTTCCATAAAAAACAGGTGTACCGCCTAAAATTTCAGGGTCAATATTTATGATGCGTCCTTCCATAGTTTGTTGTTTAACCAATTTAAATTATGACTCATTTAGAAAATCAGTTAGTGTTTGCTTTTTACTTTTTGATTTTCTTAAAATATCCACCTGCTCAAAAGCTTCTTTTAAATCTGATTTTATTCCCAGCAAGGCAGTTATCTGTTCCTTTGATACAGTAGGGAAATCATCTAAAAAATAAAGTTACAAAATTTGATTTGGATTAAATAGTAACCAGGGCAAGCAGACACTTGCATTAAAATGAAGAAAGTATGTATGATTTGTTGTTCTCGTCATTCGTTATAGTACCGTAAATATATTGTTGTATAGGCAGTCATGAAGGTGTCAACTTTTGGATGAATTCTTATATCATCATATTTATAGTCTTTAACACTATTGTTTCCATGTGTCCACCTAACTCCTGCAGTCCAATTTGCAGGATTACGTGAGTTAGCAAAAACTGCTGAAGCGTAAACATTGAGTCCCCATTTTTTAGCAGCACCTGCTAATCCTTTTCTTGCAAAGTCACTATCTCCACCTGAATTATCAAATCCATGAACAACATTCAAAATGAAGTCACAATTTGGATTGTCCAACTTTAGCCTGCTAATTCCAAAAGCGTCATAGCACACGGCTAAATAAGCTTTTTTAGTATTTATCTCAAAAAATCTTTCTTTATTATTTTCTTTATCAAATGGTGTAATCGCAAGTTTTACGCTTGTGTCCATGTGATAAAACTTTCTTGCAATAGCAGTTATTCCACTCTGATTTATTGATAGTGCAAATTGTTCTTTCTTATTTAACCCGTCAATTCCAAGACAAACATGAAGCTTTGGATTATGCTTTTTAATTAGCTTTTTTACAATTTTCTCTGCCATCTTGAAAGCAGGCTTTGCAATGTTATTTTTGGTATTTATAAAACCTGCAGGAAGCAGGAGTATATCTGTGTCCGATGAAATGTAACTGATTAGATTTTCAAGTAATAAAAACTTCTTTGCGGTATCTGTCGTGTCCCATTTTTTGAAAGAGCTCGAAACCTGAAATAGAGCTGAACATATTTTTATATTTTCAGAGTTCATTGTTCCCTTCTCTAATAGTAAATCCAAGTGAAATCAAAAAGTTATTTGTTTCATCACCGCCACTAAATTCACTTGCTTCTAATTCTTGCCCTGTTGCATATTTTGTCGCAATAGAAATTACATACTTAGGCGGATAAGATTTTCCATTATGATACAGATTGTATTTTGTAGCCTCACGTCTCTTGGGAACACCATTTTTGTCAATCTCGGCCAGAGCTTTGAGAACATCTTGTTGAGTTATTTCTTTTTTTACCATAACGGAGTGTCAATTTATAATAGCAGTCAACTTTGTAAAATACAAACTTGTTAGAGAGTTTCAATTAAAGTTACACTTTTACCTCAATCTATTACTATCCTTTATCAACTTTTCATCTTTGTAAATTCCTCTTGCTGCAAGAAAAATAAATAACAGGATGAAGAGATGCAGCGCACACCACAAACTAAAATTTCCGTTTGAATAATTTTTGATCTGCCTGAAGTAAAGAAAAATTATTAAGCATTCTGCAAGTAAAGCAAATATGCAGATTCGAAATTGCAGCATCCGGTGTTTGAATAAAAAAATATTTACGAATAATGCTGTTCCCAATGCTACCGTTAATATCATTACGCCATAACTATCTATTCCCATTATTGAATGAAAGCTATTATCAGTTATTAAAGTTCCGCTGTAAAAAGAAGTTTTCAAACTCAGCATTACTGCTGCTGCTGCAAGCAACAGCCATATTGTTTGTACACGTTGTATCATAAAAAATTTTTATCCTAATTCAGGGTATAAAGGAAATTGATCCATGAATGATCTTACATCATTTCTAACTTCTGTTATTACGTTTTCGTTATCAATGTTCATTAAAACTTTGTCAACCATGTCAACAACAATTTGCATGTGATCTTCTTTCATTCCTCTTGTTGTAATGGCAGGCACTCCTATACGAATTCCGGAAGTAACAAAGGGGCTCTTATCATCAAACGGAACCGAATTTTTGTTCAATGTAATTTCTGCCCTGTCCAATGTTTCCTGCGCTTTTTTTCCTGTTATATTTTTATTTCTAAGATCGATAAGCATTAAATGATTATCAGTACCACCGCTTATCAGGTTGTAATCTTTCTTTACAAATGCGGCAGCCATTTTTTGTGCATTCAATTGTATCTGCTTTGCATAATCAGTAAACTCATCAGTAAGAATTTCACCGAACGCAACAGCTTTTGCTGCAATGATATGTTCCAGCGGCCCGCCCTGTGTGCCCGGAAACACAGCCATGTCAAGCAGGTTGCTCATCATTCTCACATTGCCTTTCATATCTTTTAATCCGAAAGGATTTTCAAAATCTTTCTTCATTAAAATAATTCCGCCACGTGGACCACGCAAAGTTTTGTGTGTGGTGGAGGTAACAAAATGACAATGATCAAAAGGTGAACGCAATAAATTTTTTGCGATCAATCCTGCAGGATGTGCCATGTCGCAATATAAAAATGCACCAACTTCATCAGCAACTTTTCTTATTCTTTCATAATCCCAGTCGCGGCTGTATGCTGATGCGCCGCAGATAATAAGTTTTGGTTTTTCTGTTCTTGCTTTTTGTTCCAGCATTTCATAATCCACCAAACCTGTATCTTTTTTTACTCCGTAAAAGTGTGCCTGGTATAATTTGCCTGAAAAATTT
>DATCOF010000247.1:0-4790 GCA_036564845.1 Chitinophagaceae bacterium
TACAATTGCCAATTACACACACTATAATCAATCGCTGGCACACCCGCTGGGCGCTAACTTCAGGGAGTTTATAGGGATTGCAAAATACCAGCCAAAACCTAAAATTTATGTAAGCGGAAGAATTATTTATTATGTGCAGGGTCTGGATTCATTAGGAAGGAATTTTGGTTCTAATCCTCTTGAAAATTATATTTCGCGACCAAGAGATTTTGGTTTTACAATTGGCAGCGGATACAGGGCAAGTTGTTTGAACGCATCCCTTACTGCTTCTTATGAATTAAAAGAAAATCTTTTTGTTGATGCCACGGCATTGTACAGAAGTTTTAAAGTGAAAGAAGCAAACTCAACAACAAATACTTCGATGATCACTGTTGGGATTAGATTGAATATGGCCAGGAGAGATTATGATTATTAGGAACGGCTTCTTTTAAAACTTAACTCAGGATTTCTTTTTGTATTCTGCAATTAATGCAGCCATATCAACTTTGGCGCAATCATCAATAAGTTGTTTCACTACAGTCAAAGGCATTTCATCTTCATTTTTAAAATTGATACAACCCTTCTGAAACTTTGCTCAGCAGCTTTACATATTTATCATAAATTTTTGCTGACCAATACATCAGCATTAGATGCAGCGACATGTAATTTTTTATACTTGATAATCCATATTTAAAAATACCTGCGCATTTATAAATAAGTATTTCTTTTCCCATCATGCTTCCAACTTCTGCATTTGCTTTTTTATCTGCACCAATAATTATTTGGTGAATGGCAGAAAAGAAGTTCTCTTCTTGAAGCATCCTGTTTTGCTAAAAATCCGGGGATAGACATTGTTATAATTTAATTGGTTTAGTAAAATACAACCGGCATAAAATTTACAACATTTATTTTTCAATTTTAAATGGTATCAAAAAAAGTCACCTGCCCGGTGTCTACATCATACAGGCCGCCAACAATTTTTATTTGCTCTGTTTCTTCCATTTCATGTAAGATGCTGCTTTGCTCTCTTACTTTTTTAACCGTAATAATAACGTTGTTCACAGTAACATTTCTAAGAAATGCTTCATTGGTATCTGTTCTGTTGGTTTTGGTTTCTGTTTCCAGTTCAATGGCAGGTTTGATCTTATTTAATAAGCCGGTGATATTTCCAAGAACAATATTATTGCAGGCGCCGGTAATTGCCCCGCAGTTTGTGTGACCGAGAACAACGATGAGTTTTGAACCGGCAAGCTTACAGGAAAACTCCATACTGCCTAAGATGTCTTCGTTTAAAATGTTGCCCGCAATACGAATGCTTAATATATCTCCCAGCCCCTGGTCAAATATCAGTTCTGCAGACGTTCTTGAATCTATACAACTTAAAATTGCCGCGAAAGGAAATTGCCCCGCCGAGGTTTCATTAACCTGTTGTAATAAGTTGCGGTGAGCCTTTATATTATTTACAAATCTTTCGTTGCCATCTTTTAAAAGATCAAGAGCGAGTTCAGGTGTTAATTCATCCTGTGTTTCTTTTGTGAATGTTCTCATTAAAAAACTGATTAAGTAGCAGCGAATGTAAGAAAACAAATTCTTTTTGGGATTATGGGGTGTGCTGCTGTGCTAGTTGGGGTAACTAAATTATATAAAGGGTCGGTGGGGACACCAACCAAGGGGAATAAATCCTACTCCACCGTCAATGAAAAAGTTATCATCTTACTATTGATCTTATCAATCACGTTGGAGTAACGTAAGCTCTCATCGCGGGCATGGAGATTGGTTAAGCCGCTGCTTAGTTTTATTTCGGGAGTTAATACAAATACAGGAAAGTAGAAATGAAAGCCAAGACCAACTTCTATACTAATATCTCCCTTTTTTAATTTTATCAGGTCTTCTGCTTTTCTTGCGCCGGCATTGCTGGCAAGATCGTAATCAAATTTAATTCCACCGATGGTGTAAACTTTAAAATTATTTATCCTGTCGCTGCTGAATTTTATTTGAATAGGAAAACTCATTGTGATGGAGGATACTTTTTTTTCTACAAATGTTGTATCTGCTCCTGTAAAATTTTCATTGTATTGAAAAACTTTTTCACTAAAGGTGAGATCAAGCGGATGCAGGCGAAGATCAAAATGATCGTTCATGCGAATGTTTACCAGCCAGGCAAGATTTATACCGGAGCTGTTAACGCTCTCAATATCCATAATGGTATCACGCTGTAAAAAATAAGGATGATGAGAAAATAAAAAATGCGATTGATTGTAACCGAGGTTGATACCGAAGTGGTAAGGCTTGTTGTCATGATCGGGGAGGTTGGGTCCTTCTCTTAACTGGCTAAAAGCATTTGACCAACACAATACCGCAAGGCATGGCAAAATTATTTTTCTCCACAATAAATGCTGCTTATTCCTAAACTCAATGTTTTGCATGAAGCGTTTTTATATCCAAGCTTGTTTAAAATTTGAACAAAATCATTTCCTTCCGGAAACTTTTGTACGGATTCATTGAGATATTGGTATGCATTTTTATTCTTTGAGACCACCCTGCCTATCAGGGGTGCTATCAAATTCAAATAAAGATTGTAGAAATTTTTTATAACCGGTAATTTAGGTTTAGTGCATTCCAGTATTACTAATTTTCCGCCGGGCTTTAAAACTCTTTTTATTTCATTTAACCCAAGCTCAAGATCCTGGAAATTGCGAACGCCAAAGGCTACTGTTACTGCATCAAACGAGTTGTCATCAAAAATTATTGTTTCACTATCACCCTTTAACAATTCTATCCGCTGCTGTAAACCAAGCTTCTCAATTTTTTTTTTTCCAATATCCAGCATGCCCTCGCTGATGTCGATGCCAATTATCTTTTCTGTAGCGAGCAATTTACTCGCTAAAATAGCCATATCTCCCGTACCTGTAGCTACATCCAAAACTGATTTTGGATTGAGCGATCTTAGTTTCTTAATTGCTTTTGTTCTCCAACCAACATCAATGCCTGCACTTAAAAAGTGGTTTAAAAAATCATACCGGAAAGCAATTTTATCAAACATCTTTTCTACCTGCTTCTTTTTGCTTTCTGTAGAATCCTTAAACGGAACTATTGTGTCGTGCTGATAAGTGGCCATTGAGTTGTAAAGATAATAGATAGCAAATTGTTCATTGCTGATAGTTCATAGTTAATCGTTAAAATTTCTTTATAATCATTTGACGTAATGACTCTTTGACATAATGACTATTTTTGAAAGATGCAAATTAAAAAAGCTCAATATTTAATAAGCAGCCCGGATTATACAAAGTGCCCGTTGCCCGACCGGCCTGAATATGCATTTATCGGCAGAAGTAATGTTGGAAAATCTTCGCTGATAAATATGTTGTGCAATAATGAGAAGCTGGCAAAAACATCTAACAGTCCGGGTAAAACGCAGATGATAAATCATTTTGAAATTATCAGCGGATCAGAAAAAACTAAATCTGTAAAATGGTTTTTGGTAGATCTTCCCGGTTATGGCTTTGCAAAAATATCTTTGCGAAGCAGGAGAAGATGGGAGCAAATGATAGAAAATTATTTACGCAAGAGAGAAAATTTGCAACAGGTTTTTGTTTTAATAGACAGCAGGCACAATCCGCAAAAGATAGATCTTGAATTTCTTGAGCAACTTCGTACATGGTATATCCCGTTTACATTGGTATTTACAAAAGCAGATAAAGAAACACAGGCAATTGTAAGTAAAAATGTAAAATCTTTTTTAGCGGCGATGAGAAAAACATGGCAATTTCTTCCACAGCATTTTGTTACCAGCGCAGTAAAAAAACTTAATAAAGAAAAAGTTTTAGACTTTATTGATGAGATGAACAGGAGAGAAAATGAAAATGGATAGGTTACTTGCTTTAAGCATTGTTTATTTTTTTATATCTATAGAATAAATAAAAACTATAACTAACAGCAATAAGTAAGAAAATTATTAACTGATTAGTGGTAAAACGTTGTACAATCCCTCTTGCTACATACATTACGATTAGCGCTATAAATCCTACCAAAGAAATAATCAAATTAGTTTTAGGAGAAAGCTGTTTTCTTATGTAATAAGGAATAAAAAAAATGCAGTTATGGCAACTAAAATAAATATTGTTTCCATGATTAACCTTTAGATAAGTAATGTATGCTTTTTCTTAATTAATTCACCATTTTATTAGCACAACTACTGCTGGCAAAGGCTTCAGGCTTGGCTTTAAAGGCAAAGCCCATTCCCAAAATGTAACCCATTGCTTCCCGTAAAGCTTCATTACTTTTAAAGTGAGGATTGGTATTTATGTCGGCATGCACTTCCATATCTATATCGTATAAAGTAAAAAGATCACAAAGTTCATAAGCGATCTCAATACTTTTAGCAACTTCTACCAGCATCCTTTCTTTGATGCTGTAAACGTGTCGCGTTTTTTCGTTATGGATGAACATGAAGCCTCCATGACCTTCACGTAAAAAAACAATAACGGTGGCAAATTCAGTATCAGCGCCTTTAATCTGGCTGTCGGTGCCTATGCAAACTTTTAATTTAAAACCTGCGGCGGTCTCTCTTTGAATGGCTGCTTCTACTGCGGTTTTGATGGGGAGAGTTATTGGGTCTCCGTTGAATCTTCTCCAGAGCATATATTAGGTTTTTTTAAAGTTACCCAAAAAACATATACCAATTCCTTTTTAATAAAATTCTTATGGCTGAATTTTTCTCAAACCTGGTAAAATAAAAAAGGGCCAACCCCTAACGCCGGCCCTTAACTTACACATGAATCTACCTTACACTCTTTAATACCTTTCTGATA
>DATCOF010000248.1:0-8220 GCA_036564845.1 Chitinophagaceae bacterium
CAATTAAATCGGGTAATAAATTTGTTTATGTGCCTAGTGGAACATTTGCGGGAAAGGATACTTCCCGATATCAAATTTGCGACTCAACATTACCAACTCCTCTATGTGCAATTGCAGACGTATACATTTCAATAGATCCAACAATTGTTGATCCATGTTCAGATGCTACTAAAAGCCAGGTGTATTATATGCCTTTCCCTGAGCAGGATGCAAGAACAGCTTTACTGGCATCTCAGAATACAGGATTAACCATCACTAATTTAAGAGATATCATAAGTTTAAAAATGCCCTATCCAAATATGGTAATAGTATGGGATCATTGGGAAGATGGATATGAGACGGACATCTTAAATCCAACTCAAAGTACAACTCTGGTTTGGGGTGATGGAAATCCATATAATGGTATTGCTCCTGGTTATCCTAATGATATTATTCCTGCAGGTGGAAGCATTGTTTTGGATAATACTATGCCTGCTAATCCAAGGGTTAGTGCTAATATATTTTATGATGGAAAAGATAAAATTTTTACTTCCGGTCAAATAAGTGTGGTGCAGGTTATGGGAGAGCCGTCTGTTATTGGTTTACAATGTATGAAAAGCAATGTTTCATCAACACAGGATTTTGGTACTTCATTTACCATTCCGGTAGGAACTAATTTTCCAAGCCAGGATTTTGCTTACACTGCATTATTTATCCGTGCAGCACAAAATAATACCATCGTAAATATTGATAAGGATAATAATGGAACGTTTGAAACAATAGATACATTAAATGAAGGACAATCTATTACATTGCCTGGTGTATTCACGGGTGCCAGTGTAACAAGTTCTGCCCCCATAGGATTAGTATTACATTTCGGAGGTATAGATGGATATTCTTCAAGAGAAGTCCCTATATACCCGGCCAGCTGGTATTCCAGTATTTATTATTCTCCAGTACCAACTACCGGTTCAGCCACTGCAATTAAGGACACAAATGCTGTTTACCTTTATAATAATCTAAACCGTGCCATTACTATAAATTGGTCATCAGGAATTCCATCCAGCGGTACTATAAATTTACCAGCTAAAACAGTAAAACGCTTTCCGCTTGCTGTTTCACAAACGGCAGCATATAAATTCGTAAATCCAACCGGGGAATCTTTTACGGCAATCCAGATATGTGATTCATATACACCGGGAGGAGGAGGAAATTCAGGCGCACAATATGATTGGGCATTTAATCTCATATCAGAAGAAAGGCTTACATCCTTTGCAACTTTGGCGTGGGCACCCGGTTCTACGGATGGTTCCCGGAATGACAATCCACTTTGGGTTACCCCTTCAGCAAATACAACTATTTATGTAAAATATAATGGCGATCTTATTAATGGAGGGAGTGCAAGCCCCTGCGGATTACGCTATGATGTTTCTTATCCGTTAAATGCGCTAAGTCATAAACGCATAAAAGACCTTACAGATAATGATCAGGGCGGTATGGCAGTATATACCTGTGACGGAACTAAAATTGCAGCAGTTTATGGTGAAGATGCTTCTACGGCACTGCCCGGTAACCCAAGTTGGGATGTCGGTTCTACTATGCGACCATTCTGTTCTCTAAAATTAATTTTTGCCAATGATGATTATGCATATACGGCTACTGATAACCCGGTAACCATAGCAATATTAAAAAATGATATTGGTTTTGCAGCCATTGTAGATCCGGCATCAGTTATTACCAATGGTATGTTACAACCCAAGCATGGCATTGCTACAATAAACCCGGACGGAACTTTATTGTATACGCCAAATCCGGGATACCAGGGTAATGATACACTCGAATATAGCGTTTGCTCAACACCATCACCAATTGTATGCGATAGAGCATTTGTATATATCATAATTAACTCATGCCCTCCGCCTGCCAGCAGAAATATTATTTATGGTAAAGTATTTTTAGATCAGGCAAAAAACGGGATAAAAAATCCTTCTGATCCAGGGTTTGCAAATGGTAAAGTATATCTGTATTCAGATGGAAACTGCAACCAAATAGCGGAAACGTATGAATTATCAGATTCAATGACCGTTGATAGTTCTGGTTCATATCAATTTATAAAATACCCTGAAAAAACTGTGTCAGATGATTTTGATGCTGCAGGAGGAGGTTCGTCATGCTCTACGGGATCTAAAGGAAATACTGCATGGTCGGGTAATTGGGTTGATGCAGGTGATCCATCCACGGGCTTTTGTGTAACCCCGGCCCAGGCAATTGGCAGTACTCATGCAGAAATTGTAAAAGACGGTTCTTTTAGTTATGCAATGCGGTTAAAATATAAAAATATCTCCGTAAGCAGAGCCGCAAATTTATCCGGTTCCACATTTGCGTTTCTAAGTTTTTCTTACAGAAAAGCTTCAACAACATTATCTGCCGGTCATGATGTATATGTACAGGCATCATCTAATGGTACCACATTTACAACCATTTTTACAATTCAGGGTAATGGTACAGTAGATGCCAATTATGTAGATGTTTATAACCAGGATATTTCTGCATACGCCTCATCTACTTTTGTTTTGAGATTTTTAACCAGCAGCGGAATGTTGTTTTCTGATAGTGTTTTCATTGATAACATTTCTATTAAATTTTTGAAATATCCACAGTGCTATATAGTGAAAGTTCCTGCATGGTCAGTTCCTTCTACCTATTACATGACTACTTCTAATCAGTCTGCAATAACATTTGCCGGTAGTGGTAATTGTACAACTCCTGCAGATTTTGGAATGGCAACATTGTCTACTTTGCCAATAGGCACTATAAACTTTAGCGGATTTTTATCTGGCAATAATGATAATTTAAATTGGGCTACAGAACAGGAAATAAACAGCAAACGTTTTGATATTGAAGTAAAAACTGATGCTACTAATTTTACAAAAATCGGATCTGTAAATGCAAAAGGAAACAGTTCTGTAAAAAGCCTTTACTCTTTTATTAACCGTAATGTGCCGGCAGGGGTAAATTATTACCGCTTAAAAATTGTTGACAAGGATGAGAAATTTACCTACTCAAATATTATTGCATTAAAACGGCAAGCATCAGGAGCAAGTGTAAATAGTATTTTCCCTAATCCTTTCTCTGATAAGATCATGGCAACAGTTACGTTAGACTTTGCTACAACAATTTATATAAACATTTATGATGCAAATGGCAGCTTAATGAAGAAACAAAATATGCAGGCTGTAAAAGGATTAAATATAATCACAGTAACAGGGCTTGAAAGACTTGCATCAGGAATTTATATCATTGAAATAAAAGATGATCATCAGATCATGAGAGAAAAATTATTTAAGACTAATTAAAAATTTTGTTGCAATTAAATTTATAGCGTTGAAACTGATTTGATTTCAAATCAGACATAAGTGATCTTTAAATAATACTTTTAGCATTATTTAAAGATCATTTTTTTGTTATGACCCCTGAGCGCTATAATCGATTGACCTCTGTACTAAATAAAAGACAACCTGACCTTACAGTAGTTTTGGAAAATGTTTTTGATCCCCACAATGTTTCTGCGGTGATGAGAACCTGCGATGCTGTTGGCATACAGGATGTTTTTATTTTGAATGACCGTATTCCTCCGCATAAAAAATGGGGCTACAGAAGTTCTTCCACTGCAGCGGAATGGCTCACCATTCACCAATTCACCAATGTTGAAGAATGCTTTTCCGAATTAAGAAAGCGATACAAAAAAATTTATGCAACACATTTAAGTGAAAATGCAACAACACTTCATCAATTAGATCTTACAGAATCTGTTGCATTGGTATTTGGCAACGAAACATTTGGTGTAAGTGAAGAAATTACAAAACTCGTTGATGGAACTTTTATTATTCCGCAAGTTGGAATTATAAAGTCTTTAAATATTTCTGTTGCCTGTGCCGTTACATTGTACGAAGCATTCAGGCAAAAACAAATTGCCGGGCATTACGATAATCCAAAACTTCGCGAACAACAATTAATTGAATTAAAAAAAGAATGGGAGATAGAATCTTAATTCTTCTCCCATTCTTTTAAACATTTTTTCTTTATTTAAAATCGTCAGTCTTTACTCCCTGGTTTATTTTTACATCACTTATTTCTACAACAAAATCCTGGCTGCCTTTATCAGATTGAACTGAAATGCTTCTTGTAAAAGGAAACATAACATTGCCTATCTTTTTAAAATTGCTGTATTCAATTGTTTGCAATACTTCCATGCCTTGTGTTTTGTTTGTCTTTTCTGTTTTTACAAGATAGCCTGTCTTGGTATCATAGTACTCGGTTGATTTACTTCCTGATGGAGAAGTAACATTTATTTTATAAGCATCATTACCATTTACTTTTTCTGTACCTGCCAGTTCTAATTTGTAACCGGCATCGGTATAAAATAATTGATCAAATAAACCTTTAGCATTTTTCTTATCGGCTAACTCATCATTGTCAAGCGTTTTTTTATTGCCCATTTGCGACTGGTAACCGATTGAACCATCGAAAGCCTGGTGCATAACAGCCTGCCCATTCATATTTATTTCCATCATGTTCATGTTGGGCGCCATTCTTTTTTCAGTAACACCAAGGCTCATTCCCTGCATGTTCATCGTACCTGTTGATGCAACAGAAGAAATCTTTTTTAATTCATCTGCACCACCAATTGCTGTTATATATTTTGCAACAATATCTTTTGCTGTAACACCAACAGGCGTGGTCATTGCTGATGTTTCCTGTACAGGTTTTGCAAACCTGTCGTACATGTTTACGGCATATCCTAATTTTGATAATCCCGGTTTTACAGTGGCACCTTTTCCTACAACGATGATCCTTGTGTTGGCATAATTAAAATATTTTTGCGCAACTCTTTGAACATCTTCTGCAGTAACTGCATTAATTCTTTGCAGGTATGTTTTATAAAAATCTTTCGGAAGATCATTAAGAATAATATTGCGTGCAAAGCTTGCTGAACGTGCAGGATCTTCAAGGCCAAGAGCAAAAGTTCCATTATAAACAGCTTTGGCGTTTCTCAATTCTTCATCACTTACTTTGGTAGTGCGGATGTTATTAATCTCATGCAAAATTTCTAAAACAGCACTATCAACTTTTTCATTTCTAACAGAAGCCGCTGCATTAAATGCAGTTTGAAAACGTCCGCTGCCAACGCCGGAATAAACGCCATAAGTATAACCATGTTTTTCACGCAGGTTCATAAACAATCTTGCATCTGCATTGCCGCCTAAAATATTATTCGCTAACAAAACAGGAAAATAATCAGGATTGTTCAATGGAATTCTTACCAAATTTGTAACTGTAATTTCTGATTGCACGGCATTGGGAACATCAACAAGATCAATTTCAGTTTTGTTTGGATTCTTTACATCCGCAGGATTAATTAATGTAATGGTGTTTCCCTTCCATGTTCCAAACGCTTTATCAGCAAGCTCTTTAGCGTGTTCAGGTTTTATGTCTCCAACAAAAGTGAGAAAGCCGCGTGATGGTGTGATGTATTGTGCATAGATCTTTTTTATATCATCCAATGTGATATTGTTTATCGTTTCTTCCGTTTCAAATTCTCCTGAAGGATGATCAACTCCAAAGTTTAATGCATTAACTACTCTTGCAGAAATTGCCTTTGCACTTTTTTCATTTGACTTTAAAGAAGTAAGTGAAAGTGATTTTATTTTATCAAATGATTCAGCCGGAAATGCAGGATGCAAAAGTGCATCACTCATAAGCATGAACGCATTATCAAAATACCGGGTTAGTGCAGAAGTGCTACCACCTGCTTCGTTAAGATTTACATCCGCACCCATTTGATCAACAGCTTCATCAAATGCAACCTTGTTCATTTTGGTTGTTCCTTCTTCCAGCATGCTTCCCATTATTCCCATTTCACCTGCTTTGCTTCCTTCTGTTACAGGGCCATAGTCAATAAAATAGCTGGTAGATACTTTTGGTAATTTGTGATTCTCAACTACTAAAACAGTTATTCCATTTGCTAATTTATAGGTTACAGGTTCGCCTATTGATAATACAGGCGCAGGCCCGCCGGCAGGCGGTTTGGTTCTGTCTACTTTTGTTTGCGCATAGGAAGTCATCATGATAAAAGTTCCTAATGCGGCTATAAATATCTTTTTCATTTTAATTTTTTTAATTGCAGAAATTATTGATCAGAGGATTTAGGTAAATAATATAAAACAACTCTTTGATTTTTGTTGAGATATTTTTTCGCCACAGATCTTATTTGTTCTCTTGTGATCTTTCTCATTTCTGTAAGCTCATCATTTATGTAGTTTGTGTTTTTGTGATAGATATATCCATTGGAAAGATTTCCTGCCACGCCTAACATCGAAGTATTATTGTTTACAAAAGCATTTTCAGCCTGGTTCATCAGTTTTTTATAATCCATTTCGCTGATGAGATCAGTTTGCACTTTTGCAACTTCATCATCAATATCTTTTAAGAGAACAGGCAACGGCGTATTGTTGTTCGGCAATGCAAACGTTACGTATGCTCCATAATCTTCTAATGCCAAATTAAAAGCGCCAACCTGTAACGCATTCTTTTTATCATCAACCATTTTTTTATACAACTTGGAACTTGCTCCGCCGGATAAATAACTTGTGATCATTTGCAACACTTTTGAATCATAAGTTGCAAGACCGGGTGTACGGTAACACGCAACAATTGCAGGTATCTTAATGTTGGCATCATAGCCTGTATCAATGATCTCTTTTGTTATCGGCGTTTCCAAAATAGAAGGCTGAACTATCGGAGTACCTTTTGGAATTTCACTAAAATAATCGCTTACCAATTTTTTTGTTTCGTCAACATTAATATCACCGGTGATGGTTAATACGGCATTATTAGGAACATAATATTTTTTAAAGAAAGCCTGGAACTCAGTTAGCTTTGCCGCATCAAGATCTGCCATAGAGCCAATGGGCTGCCAGCGGTAAGGATGTTTAGTAAACAAACTTGTGAATGCCTGCTCCAAAACATGTCCGTAGGGTTGGTTGTCTATCCGCATTCTCTTTTCTTCTTTTACAACTTCATTCTGCGTTTTTACGCCGACCTCATTTATTACAGGGTGCATCATTCTTTCGCTTTCCAGCCACAGTCCCAGCTTTAATTGGTTAGAAGGAAATACCTCGTAATAAAAAGTTCTGTCCTGCGAAGTGGTTGCATTGTCCTGTCCGCCATTGCTGGAAACATATTTTGAGAACTCACCGCGTTTAATATTGTCGGTGCCTTCAAATAAAAGATGTTCGAAAAAATGAGCGAAGCCAGTGCGGCCAAGCTGTTCATTCTTTGAACCTACGTGATAAAAAACGGTGACTGCAACAACAGGCGCAGATTTGTCCTGGTGCAAAATAACATGCAGTCCGTTAGGCAGATCATACTCGGTAAATTTTACCTGTTGAGCCTGCGAGGTTAGTATGGCAAAGCAAAATAACATGCCTGCCAATAGTGTTTTTTTCATTTGCATTGATAGAGTTTTTATTAGGGAGCAAATATATCAAATTGGCCTTTGTTGCAATTAACTTTATGATAAAGGTTATTAAGAAAGGATAAGTGGGGAAGGGGGAGAATTATCGTGATAAAAAGAACTCTTTGAAAATTTTTAATTCATGCAATTCAACATCTACATATTTTTTAAAGAGATTATCTCCAACGTTTGTTTGTAAGGCTGAGATGCCTACATCAATTAAACGTAATCCGGTTGGAGTTAATAAGATATTATCAAATCTTTCTCCGGCTATGTCAGATGGCCTTCTAAGATCGTGATGAACAAAACCTGCTGCATGTAATTGTTTTAACTCATCTTCAAAAACATCAAGCCATAGTTCTCTTTTTTCAATTTCATAGCTCCTGTAATCTATTGGGTAAATACGTTCCATTACCAACAGATCCCATTTATTTTCTTCATCAAAATCAATTCTTATAAACCGGCAGATGAGGTTATTTATTTTATTGGCGAATTTCATTTTCTCCGCCTCAGAGCCAATATCACTTCTTGTATCTTCTGAAAAGATTTTTGCAACTTCTGTTTCGCTTAATGCTATACATGGATTATTGGAACCATAAGAAAGCTGCCGTGGGTAACGTTTTCGCATGGTTAAAATTAATCATTTTGAGTGATTGGAGTTTTATATGAACAAGATCAAAAAGACTCTACGTCTTTGCGAGCCGGATATTTGAAAAGAAGTGATG
>DATCOF010000249.1:0-16747 GCA_036564845.1 Chitinophagaceae bacterium
ACCTATAACAATGTAAAAGATTATCCCAACGCTTTAAAATATTATACAGATGCATTGAATGTGTATAGACAAATTCAATCCAAATCAAAAATTGCTGATAATATTTATAATATAGCAACCGTGTATTACAGCGATAAACAATATGAGCAATCAGAAAGATCGCTGGATACTTCTATCGCTTTGCAAATTGAGATCAAAGACCAGGCGGGTTTATTGAACAGCTATATATACAAAGGTTTGATACAGCAATATTTTTATGGAAATTATACAAAGGCCCTGGGTTTTATGAAACAGGCTTTGCAATTAGCAGAAGCAACAACAAGTGAGAGCAATGTTGCCTATACGCAATCATCCATTGCAGGCTTATATCAGAATATGGGACAGTACGATAGCGCGGCTCTTTATTTTGATCTTGCGATTGCCCGCTATAAAAAACTCGACGACAAAAAAAATATTGCCTCCGCTTACATGAGCAAAGGTTTTTTTTACAGCGACCTGGCAGATTACATCCAGGCCAGGAAATTATTTGACCAATCACTGGAGATTGCTGAACAAAGCAGTAATAAAAACACAAAAGCAAATGCCCTAAGTGGCATAGCGCAGATTGAACTTTTTGGCGGAAATTTTTCAAAAGCATTTCAACTGAACAGTGAAGTAATGCAGTTATGGAAAGAAGAAAATAATCCATGGGGCATAGCAGATGCATATATTTCTTTAGGTAATGTACGCAACAGGCAAAGCGGTTTTGATGATGCCATAAAATATTATCAGAAGGCAGACAGTATGTATAAAAACTTGCGGATGGAAAAAGCCCGGGCTACATCTATCAACAATATCGGCGACATTTATTTTAACCAAAATGATTTTGTAAGATCGCTGCCCAATTTTTTTGAAGCATTAAAGATCCTTCAAAAAGCAAACGACGATAAACGTTTTATCTCCCTTGTAAAAGCCAACATTGGGGAAGTTTACATCTATCAAAAAAAATACAGCGAAGCAGAAAAATGGCTTAGCGAATCTTTGGAAATTGCAAAAAGCATCAAAAATAAAAGCCAGGTACTCTCTATAGATATAATCCTGGGAAGGTTAAAAACAATTACTAAAGAATATGCTGTCGCCAAAACTTATTTTGAAGATGCCAATAAACTTGTACAGGAAACAAATGAAAAATTAACTGCCGTTCTTTTAGAAGCAGAGTGGGGCAAATGGTTCTATTTAAATAATGATTTTATAAACGCTGAAAAACATTTGCAGAATTGCATAAACCTTAGCCAGGCTATGGGTTTTCGAACGTACATCTGGAAGGCTTATGCCGGGCTGGCGGAAATAAAGGCACAACAAAACAATACCACATTGGCTATTGCCCAATTAGAGAAAGCAATTAAAGTTGTAGAAGAATTAAAGAGCAGTTTAACCGGAGGCGAAGAAGCAAAAAAAATATTTGCCAGCGATGAATCTATTGTTGAGTTATACCAGCGTATGGCAAAATATTTAAAAGCCGTTGGCCGAAATGATGAGGCCTTGGCTTTTATAGAAAAATCAAATATTGAGAACATTAACCTTCGCCTAAAAAATGATGATGCCATTGGCAATGCCACGGTAAAGGAAAAGAAAACCGAGATCAACCAATATGTAAAACAAACTTCCGAAGAGCTGGCAAAACCATCGGAGCAACAGAACAAAGAAAAAATTGCAAGGCTTGAAAAAATGACTACAGTTGCCGAAGCCGATTACCAGCAATTTATTATTGATCTTGCTAAAAAATATCCCGGCAGAACAGACCTACAGCAAATTGATGCAAGGCAATTTAAACAGGAAAGAAAATATATTCCACAGGATGTTGCTTTATTAAGCTACCTGCTTACAGATCATGAGTTGAGTGTATTTGTTGTAATGAAAGATACATTGTTGATAAAAGACATTCCTATAGAAAGAAAACTGCTTGAAGAAAAAATTAACCGGTTCTATAAACTAAGTGCCTATCCTCCCACTAAAGATGGAAGAAGAGGCGCTGTAGAAAGTGAAGAGACCGGTGAAAAAAATATTCTTTCGCTGGACCAGTTGTCAGAAGAATTGTATGACTTGCTTATTAACCCTGCAAAAGATGCCATTGCAAATAAAAAGCGCATTGCGATAGTACCAAGCGGACTTTTATGTTTTGTTCCTTTTCAATCTTTGGGAACAAAAAGTGCAACCGGCATGAATTATTTTGGAGATGAAAAGCAGGTATTTTATGTAAACAAAATAACAACGGTTACCAACGGCAGAAACGAATCGCTGAAAGATCTTAAAATTGTAGCGGTAGGCAATGCTGATAATTCTCTTGCAAATGCAGAGGTAGAAGTAAAAACGTTAAAGCAAAATTTTCCTACAGCTATGGTGTATGTTGGCAATGAAGCTACGAAGCAAAAAGTTTTAAATACGCAAGGCGAATACAATATCCTGCATCTTGCAACACATGGCATATTGGATTATGCCAATGCAGAGAACTCATATCTTGTTTTTGCACCGGATAAAATTACAGGCGATGATGGCAAATTAAAGATCAATGATATTTACAGGATCAAAAATTTTGACCGCTTCAGGATGGTAACATTGTCTGCCTGTGAAACGTCAGTAGTACAAAATATTACAGATGGCTGGCCAATTTCAACGGCCTCAGCTTTTATCGAGGCAGGCGTACCCACAGTAATTGCCACCCTTTGGAAAGTGGATGATAAAGCAACCAGCATTTTGGTAGAAAAATTTTATGCCAACATGAAAACGATGGATAAGGTTGCTGCACTTCAAAATGCGCAGCAGTTTTTGCGCAGTCAAAAAGGATATGACGATCCAAATTATTGGGCTCCCTTCCAGTTAGTCGGTTTGTGGCAATAAAAAGAGGATGGATAATTTTTGTATCACCATAATGCAACAAAATAAAAAATATCGCCAGGTTGATGCAGATAAGAATGTTATAGGCCCACCACCAGTTTGTAGAAAAATTATTTCTGCGCAGCAACACATAAAATAACACAGACATTGTTACAACGCTTATCAAAACATTAATTACTGAATAATTACTATCAGGATTAGCTGATATGAAATTATAAACTCCGCCGGGCACTAACACAGCCGAACCTACTGCACAAACCAGTGCTGCAATAGTGCAGTACGCAACAAATCTTTTTCGGGGCAAATTTTTTAATGCTGATAATATCAAAATGGGAAAATAAAAAAGCAGGAATTAAATTCCTGCTTTTTTTATAATCGATAGTTGATCGTTATTTATTTCTCTTTTATCTCTTTCAGCATTTCTTTTACTGCCGCTTCCAACTGGGGATCACGGCCATTCAAAAAATCTTCATAAGGAAGCGGCACTCTTATATCCGGTTCCACCTGTAGGTTTTCAGTAGGCCTTCCTTCTTTACCAATTGTTGCAATCATAGGAATACCAAAAACAATCGTAGGATCGATCTGGGTTTCCCACCACACAGCAGTTCCTGTTCCTGCTACCGGCATTCCCACCAGTTTTCCAATTCCGTTTTGTTTGTATATGTACGGAAAGATAAACGCATCACTGTAGTTGCTTTCACTCATTAATACTACGCTTGGTTTAGTCCAGCGATCCATTGGTTCTATCGAATTCACCATATGGCCCTGCGGAGCAAATTGCAAATATTGCTTGCCACTTAAAAAAGTATTAAGATCGTTGTGCAGCCATCCACCACCATTAAATCTTGTATCAACAACAAGCGCCTGCTTCTTTGCATTCTTGCCCATCACTTCATCAACAAGCGTGCGATAGCTTCCATCATTCATTCCCTGTACATGCACGTAACCCACTTTCCCATCACTTAATTTATCAACCATATCGCTCATTTTCTTTACCCATCTTTTGTACATTAAAGCGCCTTCTTCTGTGGCTGTAAAGGGTTTCACAGTTTCGTCCCATCGTAAACCTGTGGCCGGATTATACACACTTATCAAAGTATTTTCTCCGTTCTTTCTGTTCAGCATTACGTTCCAATCGCCTTCGTCATTAATACTGATGCCGTCTATTTTTTCAATGATGTTTCCTGCACGAACCTTGCTGCCTGCTTTATCTAAAGGTCCGCCAGCAATTACTTCAGCAACTTTTAATCCATTGCCTGTAAAAGTTTCATCGTATAACAAACCGAATGATGCGGTGTTATCTGTAGTAACAGATTGAGGAGAATAACGTCCGCCGGTGTGTGAACCATTCAACTCGCCGAGCATTTCGCTTAGCAATTCCTGGAAGTCGTAATTGTTGGTAATATGCGGAAGAAATTTTGCATAACTATCCTTATACATTTTCCAGTCAATGTTACGAATGGTAGGATCGTAAAATTTTTCTTTAACCTGGCGCCATGCATGATTGAAAATATATTCTCTTTCTGCAGCGCTGTTCAAAATCATTTCACCATTTATTGAAATGGGAGTCTGCTTTCCTGTTTCATCAATTTTTACAAGAGAGCCACGGTTGGTAACAAAAACATTTTTACCATCTTTGCTCATTTCGATGCCACTTGGGGTGCCGCCAAGTTTTGCAAGGATCTTTGTTTCTTTGGTTCGGGGCTCTGTTACCCAAAGATCATATCCTTTTTCAAAAGCTGCGAGGTAGTAAAGTTTACTTGCATCTGGTGTTAATGCATAATCACTGATAGAAGCGCTGTTGATGGTTAACCGAAGTTTTCTGTCATCAAGATTTGTAAGATCAGGCGACCATTTTTTAATTGCTGAATCTCTTTTCTCCCCTGCTTTTTTTGCGGCTGAATCTATGGTGGGTTTATCTGTTTTTAATTTATCTTCTTTCTCTTTCAGCAAAGCATATTCATCTTTAGATAATTTATATCTGTCGTATGCGTCCTGGTCAAAAAACAATGCATATATATCCACTTCACGATTTCCCTGGAAAGCCAATGATCTTCTGCCCTCGCGGTTATTGGACCAGGTAATTCCTTTGCCATTCATTGCCCATTTTAAATTACTTTCTCCAAAGCCACTGTTAACAGGATGAATGATGCTGCCGGTTCCATCAGCTTTTATTAACCCTGCATGGCTTCCGCCAAAACCAAAATACTCATCGTTGGCAAGAATGTATTTGTTGTCGGGACTCCATTCAAAATCAATATCGCCATCTGCATAACTGTAATTATGCCCTACAGGAATTAAAGTGCGGGACTGCTTTGATGCAATATTGTAAACCTTTAATATATTCCTGTTCTCCCAGTAGGCAACTTCTTTTCCATCAGGAGAATATTTAGGAAGATATTCCTCAGCGCTTGTTGCAATTAATGGCTCTTCTTTTAAAACTGTGGAAGCGAAAAAATATGATTCTTCCTTACGGGCAATGGTAGATGTATAGATATCCCAGTTGTCATTTCTTTCTGCAGCATAAATAAGGCTGCGGCCATCAGGACTCCATTGCAACATTCTTTCCTGTTGTGGTGTATTGGTAATTCTTTTTGTTTGAGATCCTTCAACACTGCTAACAAATATTTCTCCACGGGTTACAAAAGCGATCTCTTTTCCATCAGGACTTAATGTGAATTCAGTTACACCACCACTAACAGGCAATATTTTTTCTACGCCTGCTCTGCCATCGTTAAATACCTGCACGTTTAATTTTTGCGGCTTACTGCCTTCTTTCATTGTGTATATTTCGCCATTGTAAGTAAAGCATAGCGTATTATCGTCAGACTTTGATAAATGCCTTACAGGGTGAGTAGTAAAGCTTGTGAGTTGTTTAATATCTGAAGGATTATTTAATGAGGCTTTAAAAATATTTTGAGAAATGCCGCCTTTTTCGCTCAGGTAAAAAGCGTTGTTATTATCAGCAAATAATGGTTCCCTATCCTCACCTTCATAAGTTGAGATCTGCTTATAAGTTTTATTTTTTAGATCGTATACCCAAATATCCCGTGTAACAGCAGAAGTATGATGTTTGCGCCATGCATCTTCATAACCCTTACGATCCTGGAAAATGATTTGGGATCCGATCTTGTTATAATGAGCGTCTTCCATACCGGCAGCGCTTACCAATATTGCTCTTCCTGCATTTACTGATACTGTATATAAATTCAGGAATATTCCTTTGTTTGGAAATCTTACACTTGCTGCAGGTGCATTTCTTCCGCTACCGAAAATTACCTGTTTATTATCAGGTGAAAAATCATAGGGATAATCATTGGCGCTGTTAAAGGTTAAGCGCTTTGGAATACCGCCTGTTGAAGGCATAATAAAAACATCAAAATTTCCATAGCGGTCGCTGGCAAATGCTATCCATTTTCCATCATGGCTCCAAACAGGCATCATATCCTGTGCCTCATGAATGGTTAATGGAACTGCTACACCACCATTGGCATCTGTCCGGTAAATATCTCCCTTGTAACCAAAAACAATTTGTTTTCCGTCAGGCGAAATGGATGGATACCTGAGCCACAAAGGGTTTGATTGAGCTAATGAAACACTCACAAAAAAAAACGCCGTTAAAAAGCATGTAAATCTTTTCATATAAAAAATATAGTTGTTTTAAAATGATGAACTTGCAATGTATTAATTTATCAGCTCAAATGAACCAGCAGGAAAATATATTACATGAGCGGCTAAAAGCACATTCACATACTTTTCATAAGGTGGTAGATTTTAACCCTGCAAAAGAGAAATTAATTCACCTTGATCTTACAAATGCAAATGAAGA
Organism: Chitinophagaceae bacterium; assembly: GCA_036564845.1. Lineage (GTDB taxonomy): Bacteria > Bacteroidota > Bacteroidia > Chitinophagales > Chitinophagaceae > Ginsengibacter. Next base: position 6,704 of record DATCOF010000249.1, read on the forward strand.
ATTGCTCAAAATAGATCTTGCCGATACCGAAAAATTTTCCTCATACATACATGAGAAATTAAAAAAAGAGAAAGCAAAGTTTGCAATAGGAGGATATAATGAGTTGCGTGGTTTATATGAAAGAAGCGAAGTGTTTAATGCAATGTCTTCTCTTGATGAACCACGACGCCTTCATTTAGGAATTGATATTTGGGGAGAAGAAGGAACGAAAGTGTATGCACCTTTAGGGGGAATGGTGCATAGTTATGCATATAATAAAAACTTTGGAGATTATGGGGCAACATTGATCCTGCTTCACCAATTGGATACAGTTACTTTTTATACATTGTATGGTCATCTAAGTCTTAATGATATTGCTAAGGTTATTGAATTCCAGTACATAATCCGTGGGCATGTGATTGGGCATTTTGGAAAACAGGAAGAGAATGGCAGCTGGCCGCCACATTTGCATTTCCAGGTAATTAAAGATATGCGAACCAATAAAGGAGACTACCCCGGCGTTTGTAAAGTAAGCGAGGCAAATAAATATTTAAGTAACTGCCCTGATCCTGATCTTATACTTAATATGATGCAGTATGCAGAGGAAGTTAAAAAATGATTGGTACAGGCATTGCATATATAAATTCTTAAACTTTCGGTATTTTTACAGATAATATTCAACAATGGAAATTATTCCCGGTCCACTACTTAAAACAATAAATTCACCGGCAGATATTAAAAAGCTTAAACGCAATCAACTTCCAAAGTTGTGCGATGAGTTGCGTCAATACATTATTGATGTGGTGAGTGTGTATGGTGGCCACTTTGGTGCAAGTCTCGGCGTTGTTGAATTAACTGTTGCCTTGCATTATGTTTTTGATACGCCTTACGATCAATTGGTTTGGGATGTCGGCCACCAGGCTTATGGTCATAAAATTCTTACAGGCCGCAGGGATAATTTTTCAACTAATAGAAAATATAACGGACTTAGCGGTTTTCCAAAACGTAGCGAAAGCGAGTATGATACTTTTGGTGTGGGTCATTCATCCACTTCCATTTCTGCTGCGCTTGGAATGGCAATGGCTTCCCATTATAAAGGCGAAACAGATCGCCAGCATGTTGCCATCATTGGCGACGGCGCTATGACAGCGGGTTTGGCTTTTGAAGGAATGAATCATGCAGGCATTGAGAAAAGTAATTTGCTTATTATCTTAAATGATAATTGCATGAGCATCGATCCCAATGTTGGTGCATTAAAAGAATATCTGACTGATATCACAACCTCTCATACCTATAATAAAATCCGTGATGATTTTTGGAAAGCACTGGGTAAACTTCCTGTAGGAAAAACTTTTTCCCGCAACATGGCTTCAAAGTTTGAAGCCAGTTTAAAAGGAATGGTTAGCAAAAGCAGCAATTTATTTGAGGCATTAAAGCTTCGTTATTTTGGACCCATTGATGGACACAACATTACCAAACTTGTTGATACATTAAAAGACTTAAAAGGAATTGGCGGTCCAAAAATATTGCACATTAAAACCGTAAAGGGCAAAGGATACGAACTTGCAGAAAAAGATCAAACCAAATGGCATGCGCCAGGTTTGTTTGATAAAGTAACCGGGGAAATTCATAAAAAAGTTTTTGATATTCCGCAGCCGCCAAAATACCAGGATGTATTTGGTTATACTGTAATTGAGTTGGCAGAAAAGAATGATAAGATAATGGCTGTTACACCGGCGATGCCCAGTGGCTCTTCATTAAAATTCATGATGGAGAAAATGCCGCATCGTGCTTTTGATGTTGGCATTTGCGAGCAGCATGCTGTTACACTAAGCGCCGGTCTTGCAACACAGGGCATGAAAGTTTTCTGCAACATTTATTCTTCTTTTATGCAAAGGGCTTACGACCAGGTTGTGCATGATGTTGCCATACAAAATTTACCAGTTGTGTTTTGTTTAGACAGGGCAGGACTTGTAGGCGAAGACGGGCCAACACATCATGGGGCTTATGACATTGCGTACATGCGTTGCATACCAAATATGATAGTGAGTGCGCCAATGAATGAAAGTGAATTGAGAGATCTGATGTACACATCTCAATTAGATAAAATAAAAAATCCATTTTCAATACGCTACCCACGTGGCGAAGCAGTAAAAGCAGAATGGAGAACTGAGATGAAGGAAATTAAAATTGGCAAAGGAAGAAAATTGAAAGACGGGAAAGACATTGCCATCTTATCTTTCGGGCATCCCGGAAATTTTGCTGCTGCAGCGATAAGGGATGTAAAAGCAAATAAAATAAATCCTGCACATTATGATATGCGTTTTGTAAAACCCATCGATGGAGAAATGCTTCACGAAGTTTTTACCAAATACAAAAAAATAATTACGATAGAAGATGGAACCGTTGTTGGTGGTTTTGGTTCTGCCGTGCTGGAATTTATGGCTGCCAATAATTATAAGGCAGAAGTAAAGATCATGGGAATTCCTGATGCGATCATTGAACACGGTTCACCAAAACAATTGTATAATGAAATTGGTATTGATGCCAACCACATTGCTGATGCAATTAGAGAGATGGCTAAAACGGAAGCGAAAGTTTTTATTTAGCATCTTAAGTTTATACTCCTTTATAATTTTTTATCTTAGTCTCTTAATTATACATCATGCCTGCTGAAGCCGGATTATTTCTTAAAAACCTTTGGTACGTTGCTTTTTTCGGCGCAGAGCTTAAGAAACAAAAATTATTATCAAAAGAAATATTGGGTGAAAGAATTGTTTTTGGCAGGGATGAAAACAATTTGCCATTTGCAATGAAAGATAATTGTCCGCACAGAGGCGTGCCATTATCGTATGGATGGTTTGATGGAAAGTGCATTCAGTGCTGCTATCACGGATGGAAGTTTGATACACAGGGAACGTGTGTAGAAATTCCTGCGCTTGCTCCCGATAATAATATCAACGTAAGTAAAATAAAAGTTGGCAGTTATCCATGTAAAGAAGTTAATGGAGTAATATGGATTTATATTCCTGACAGAAAATTAAGTGATAACACTCCAATAAATAAATTGCCCGACCTGTTACTTGACAACAATAAAAAATTTAAACACGTAGAAAAGGTCGTGCTTCCAACAAACATTGATCATTCAGTAATTGGATTGATCGATCCGGCGCACGTAACTTTTGTTCACCAGTCGTGGTTTTGGCGCTCAAAAAAATCTTTGAAAATAAAAGAAAAACATTTTGAGCCATCACCCATGGGTTTTAAAATGAGTAGGCATGCACCATCCACCAACTCTAAAGGTTACAAAGTTTTGAAAGGTGGGAAATCCACAGAAATAGATTTTCAAATTCCCGGTGTAAGGATTGAGCATATAAAAATGGGAGAGAAGAATGAAGTTATTTCCATCACAACACTTACTCCGCTCAACGAAAATGAAACTGAATTAAATCATTTTTTTTACACCACGCTTACTGTTGCCAAAGTGCTTTGGCTGCCATTAAAAAAATTAGGAAAAACTTTTATCGGACAGGATGTAGGGATATTTAATAAATTAAAAGAAGGATTGGAGACCAGCCCCAAACTCATGCTGGTAGGCGATCCTGATACGCAGGCCCGTTGGTATTATGACTTAAAAAAACAATGGAACAAAGCGCAGGAAGAAAATGTTCCGTTTGTAAATACGCTGGAAACACAACAGCTTAAGTGGGTTACATAATTATATACTGCTTAATTGGGTATATTTAATACTTGTTTACCAAAACCCTGATATCATTTTTCTTTTCTGCCATTCTATTTATTATTGGCCAGCAGGCATATTCGCAAACCATAATCCCACGATTTGAAAGTTTAGGTGTTAATGATGGATTACCTCACAGTTCAGTTTACAGCATCACACAGGATAAAAAAGGATTCATGTGGTTTGGTACACCCGATGGATTGTGCAGGTATGATGGAAGTGAACTTCGTGTATTTAAATATAACGCTGAAGATTCAGGCGATATCATCAACAATTTTATAAGAGGAAAACTGTTGGAAGATAAGGCCGGAAATATTTGGTACAGCAACGAAAGCGGAATTTATTTTTGGGATGCGATAAAAGAAAAAATAATACGAAAGAAAGAGTTTTTAAAAAATGAATTTGGAAATGTTGCCTTTAGCTCTGTGGCTTTGGATAGCAATGGTTCCCTGTGGTTATTTAATGTTTTGGATGGAATTTTTGAATATAATATTTTCTCCGGTAAGCTTACACAATTTCCATTTCCGGGTAATAAAAACATATCTACTATTCAGCTTGCTTATAACACAGTTGATGAGGATGGAAATATCTGGATGAGAATTGTTACAAAGAATGAACCTTATCTTGTTTTTAATAGATCCTCTCATAATTACGCTGTTCAATTTGAAGCAAATCCTCCCCACGCCGTTTTTTTTAGTGATCATAAAATGGTGAGCGACTTCAATGATAAACTTATATACACCAACCTGCAAACGGGAGAAAGCAATACGATATCCAAGATCATCAACAACAAAAAAATTTCGTTTTATTCTATCGAAGGTGTAAAAGATAAATATGGAAGGCTATGGATAACAACAAGAGGAAAAGGTTTGTATTATTATGATGAAAAGAATGATCTTTTTATGGAATTTCATCATGATAATTCAAAAATAAAATCATTACCTTTTAATCTTACTACCTGTTTGTTTATTGATAGAAGTGAAAATCTTTGGGTAGGCATTGATGGTGGAGGTGTTGCCAGGCTGGATCTTAAGCAGCCTAAGTTCAATTTGTTTCCATTGTCAGAAGGTGATTATTCAATACTCAACGATTATTTTACGAAATGTTTTTATGAGGATGAAAAAGAAAGAATATGGTTTGGCTCTCACACAAACGGATTAAATATTCTTGATACAAAAACGGATAAACTTGCTAACTATCACTCAGACATAAATAAAACAAACAGCCTTCCGGGAAATATTGTTGGTTCAATATTAAAAGATGCTAATGGCAATATGTGGATAGGCAGCAGTGGCGGTATTTCTTTATTTGATGAAAAAAAGAATTTGTTTAAAACAGTTGTTTTGCATGGTGTTTCACAACTGCAGCCAGATATAAATAGTTTTGTATACAAAATGATCCAGTTAAATAATGGTGATATTCTTGTAGCAACTGCATTAGGCTTAATAAAAATAGTTAAACAGAAAAATGATACTTACGAAGGATATTATTTTTGCGATAATCCTTTTCTTAAAAGCACTGCAACAGATGTTATAGAGATGCCGGGAGGAATTATTTATGCGGCTTTGCCGGGCAATGGTTTATATAAACTAACAAATACATCAGCAGGATATAAATTATCAAATATTTTTCTTACCGGCATTGATCTTAGAAGTATAAGGATAGATGAAAAAGATCCTGAATGGCTATGGGTTTCATCGGGAATTGGATTGATATATTTTAATACAATCACAAATAAATACAAAATATGGAACACAAATAATGGCCTTGCCAACAGCTATGTTTACGGATCATTAGAAGATGAAAAAAATAATTTATGGATAAGCACCAACGGGGGTTTAAGTTATCTTGACAGGGTTACTAACCACGTAGAAAATTATTCTTACCAGGATGGATTGCAAAGCAATGAATTCAACACACAGGCATTTTATAAAAGCCCTACCAATACTTTTTATTTTGGAGGCATCAAAGGCTTCAACTGGTTTCGTTCAAAAAATTTTAAAAACGAGCAGCACAAACCACAGGTGGCATTTACACAAATGGAAGTAGATAACATTTTATTTTCTATGGATTCGGCCTTAGCTGTAAATGATCATATTGATTTGCCTTACGATAAAAATAATTTGAATTTTAAATTTGCCGCACTCGATTTTACCAGACCCGAAGCAAACCGTATTCAATATACATTAGAAGGTTGGGATACAAAATGGATCACCACCTACACAAAGTCAGTAAGGTATTCTCATTTGCCCCCGGGTAATTATACAATGATAATAAAAGCTTCTAATACCGGCGGAATTTGGAGCGATGAAAAACGCATAAAGTTTACGATTGAAAAACCATATTGGCAAACCAACTGGTTTTATTTCCTGGTAATTTTTCTTTTTATTGTAAGTATAGTTTTTGCAACGTATGCCTTTGCTCAAATGCGGGTCAGAAAAAAATTGAGAAAGCTTGAAAAGCTTGCTGCTATTGAAGAAGAGCGAAACCGTATCAGCAAGGATATGCACGATGAAATTGGTAACGGCCTTACCCATATTGCATTGTTAAGCGAATTGATACATGCGCAACATTCTCCGGATTCAGACATAAAAAAAGATATCAATTCTATTTCAACCTCTGCACGAAAGCTGGTGCAAACTATGAGTGAGATCATCTGGGCGCTCAACCCGCAAAATGATACATTGGATAACCTGCTTGCATATATCCGTGAACAATCGCATCAATATTTTGAAGGAATGAATGTTGCTTTTAACATACATTTTCCCGAAGTGCTTCCAGAAATAAAATTGACAAACGAACAACGCCGAAATCTTTTTTTAGTAACCAAGGAAGCATTGTCAAATGCCATGAAACATTCACAGGCGGAAACTATTGATCTGAGTTTAGAAATAACAAAAGATAAATATTGTTTTACTGTAACAGATAATGGCGTTGGTATGCCCGCACAAAAAAATAAAGTAGGAAGCAATGGTGTAAAGAATATGAAAAAAAGAATGGAAGATATCGGCGGAAGTATTGAATGGAAAAATGAAATGAAAGGAACATCGGTAGAGTATTGTGTGACCTTTTAAAATTTTATGATACTACTTTTTTCACATTAAATCCGCAGGGTAAAAGAGTACCTTTAAAAAATAATGATACCTATCATAATCCTGGAAGATGATGAAAAGATACGCAACTATCTTGCGGCGCTAATTACCGGATCAGGTGATTTTGATTTAACAGCAAGTTTTTCTAATGCAGAGGATGCTATTCAATATTTTGAAAATGGAATGGGCGAAAATGTTGAATTAGCATTAACAGATATTCAGCTTCCCGGTAAATCCGGAATTGATTTTACTGCATGGCTTAAAGTATTACGGCCCGATATACAGTTCATGGTATTAAGCGTGTATGATGATGCTGACAATGTGTTTAAAGCATTAAAGGCAGGTGCTTCAGGTTACATTTTAAAAAATACGCCGGCTGCAAAATTGATCGAGTCATTGCATGACCTTCACCGCGGCGGAAGCCCCATGAGCGGCCAGATTGCAAGAAAAGTAGTAAACGCTTTTCAGCAGGATGTTGCTTATGTTGATGCTAAAGAAAATTTATCAGGACGTGAAAACGAAGTACTGCAATGGCTTTCCAAAGGATTTAGCTACAAAGAAATTGCGCAGAAATTATTTATTTCTATCGAAACTGTGCGCACACATATTCGTAACATTTATGAGAAGCTTCATGCCTCAAATAAAACAGAAGCGTTGCGAAAAGCCGGACTACGATAATATCTTTACTACTACTTATTTCACATTTTCATCCTTCGTTCTTCGGTGTATCTTTCCCCAAAATTATAACATAATGAAAAAAGAACACAGCAGGGCAACTGCATATTTTTTTGCGAGCTACCTTACAGTATTTTTTTGTATGCTTGTTGGCCTCAACTCCAGCGCTCAAACAGCACAGCAAATTATTAGTAAACACTTGCAGGCAATAGGTGGTCAACTCAAGATTAATGCCATCAACTCGTATTCGTTTGAAATGGGTTCCAGCATTGTTTATTATAAAAAGCCAGGGAGATGGAGAAAAGATTTTATGAAAGACGGAAAGATTGAGCAAACCGCAATTTATCATGGAGAAAAAGGTTGGACAATATTTGAAAGCGGAGAAACTGCGCCAGCGTATTCAGGTATGTCGTTTGAAAATTTTCTTACCGGGCAATTATCCAATGTAACAAGCACTGAATACAAAATTGAAAGCCTTGGTGCGGATAAGGAAAGCGATAACCTGTTAATTAAAATTACCCCTCTGGTTAATAATTCATCAGACGCTTACTATACCTATTACATAAATCCAACCACTTACATGATAACCAAAATGAGGGAGAGCCAGAGTGGAGCATCGTACATAGTTCACTTTGATAATTACACTACTATAAACGGAATAAAAATCCCTTTGAAGATTACCAAAGCAAATGAAGACTTCGGCCAAAATTTTTCAGAGGTGAAGAGCGGCGTAAAGATTAATATTCCATTAGATGATAAATTATTTATGAAACCAATTTTAAAAAAATCGTTGAATGGATTTAAAGGTGCCAATGGCAAATGGGGTTACCGCGATGAAAATTTTGTTACTGTTATTTCGCCCAAATACGATAATACCTACAGCTTTGATGAATTGGGATTAGCCAAGGTAAAACTAAATAAACGCCTGGGATATATTGATAAGACAGGAAAAGAAATTATCCCAATTCAATATGCAGATGTACAGGGCTTTTATGAAGGATTATCAGGAGTTCTGATTGATAACAAATGGGGATACATGGATAAAACAGGAAAGCTAATTGTACCGGCAAAGTACGATCGGATACAAATTTTTAAAGATGGGATGGCCTGTGTAAATCTTGGGAAAAAATGGGGATTTATTGATAAAAATGGAACTGAAATAATTCCCCTCGAATACGATTTTATTGGATTTTTTAAAGATGGAAAAGTTTCTGTGAAAAAGGATGGTGCGCAGTTTTTTATTGATAAAACCGGAAACCGTATTAATTAAATTTTATTAAAATCAACAAATCAACTATTATGAAAAAGATGCAACTTATACTTCCCATAATTTTATGTTTTTATATGGCAGATGCCCAAACTATTAAAAAAAGTGTTGCCATTAAAACAACTACTTTAGCAAAAGCAAGCCCTTCAGCAAAAACAATCCCGCTTGTAAAAGCCGCATTTTTAAAACATAGCTTCCTTTTAGATACTGCAGTATTTTCTTCAGTTAGCATAGATTCAAGTAATGTTAACCGCAAGAAATTAAATATAAAATTGCGTGCAGTAAAAAGTGCAGACATCGACATATCTGATGTAGGAAATTTTTCTGTTACAGAAGCGACTAAGCAGTTAAAAAATGGATATGATAAATTCAGCTTTAGACCGGATGATGAAGGATACACTTACGAAAGCCCGATTGTAGGAAAGACATATCTTAATTACAACGGCAAATCTATAATTCCTGTGGAATATAAAATGGTTTATCATGGCACAAAAAGTGATCAGCAACTGACCAAAGCAATGTCTAAAATGCCCCCATTAAAAAGCATGAACGGTGAAAAAGATTCAGAGAAAAAGCCTGTTGACAAATTTGATAACGATGATAATAACCGGGTTGTAAAGTTTTACCTGTTAAACTATTCCCCTTTAGAAGATAAAGGATTTATGATCCTTTCCTATGAAGCGAATTATGCAGAAGATAAAAAAAATGGCGGAGCGCAGGCACTCCAAACATTGTTTAATGGTATATCACGGTTAAAAATAAATGAGCAGATTGTTTTTAATAAAGTTAGGGATTCAAAGTTTCTGATTGATTTAGCTTTGCCTGTTGGTTCAACCGGTGATAACGGATATTATCATTTTCCATACAACATAATGGTAGGTAACCTTTCAATAAGTAGTATTCCGGATGCATCAGCCGGGTATGCTGCAATTTTGGAAAAACACGATATTCCTTCAGGATCGACAATAGAAAAAAGCGCCGTAGAGCAACAAAAACTTTTTAATGGCATTAATATTTACACCCGCACATTTACTATCGCACGTGGGGATGGTGACGATAAAACTGTACGATATGAATTAGTAAGTGTTTTAGTGCCTGAAAAAAAAATTATAAAAAAAACATTGCTGTTTATTTTAAGTAGTTATTCATCAGATCCGGCAGAAAGAAATTCATTAAATGCATTTATCCTCAACAGCATTTCACTAACCGGAACACTTACGAAGGCAGCACTTGATAAAGTGAAGGATAATTATTTGAAGAATGATTAGGCAGGAAGGGTGATAACGCATTCC
>DATCOF010000250.1:0-3679 GCA_036564845.1 Chitinophagaceae bacterium
TACTGTTCTGCCAGCATGTTATGTGCTGGCGCATCTCCAGGGCTACTTTCGCATTTTGTTCTTTCTTAGTCATAGTATGATTTTGCACCAAAGCTAAAACCAAATATGACTGACTCAATGTGTCTTTGCTCTCCTGTTTACAAGGCAAACGTATTGTGTTGTTCCTGCTTGCTTTGCATAGGTCAGCATTTGTCCGCCACGTTGCAAAGTGTTGTTCCATTCTTTTTTAAATTCGTTTCCTTCGGTCTTACACTCAATTATTAAAAGTGACTTTCCTGAATTGTCTTTAACTAAAATGTCTGCTCGTCCACCGCTTGCACCGTGTCCAACCTTCCATTTAGGTTCAAGTTCTATATGTTCGGGTTTGTAACCTTTAGTAAAAAGTCTATGAATACATTCAAAAACAACAAAGTTTTCGTCAGAGCTAAAATTGCAAGTAAACTCTCCATTTACCTTAAAACCTTTGTCAGTTGGGTAAATAAGTTCTTTCTTTTTGAAATCAACTTTTAAATATGCTTCGGGATTATCGGGAAAGTATTTACTGAAAACATTAGCCTTCTCGTCAAAGTGCAATGCTTTCAATAGTTCCTTTAAGTTGTCTGTATTTATCATTTATTCCTTTTCAAATTATTAGGTCGTAAAGTTAATTTTTAAAACCCTGTTTCTGTCAAAAGTTGCACTCAAATTGTCAATAGTCCGCCAGTCGGGTGGTGGGTGGGCTTGGGTGCGTTGGGCAAAATAAAATGTGCTGCAATTTGTGTCGGCTTGTGGGTGGCATTGCAGCTCTTTTTATTTTGCGAAGCGTTGGCATTTTGTCTGTCCGTTTTAGCACTTTCGTTTATGGTTTGCTCTGTCGTCATAGGGTTGCCGGTAACGGTAGGGCTTGCTGCTGTGCTGGAAATTCATATTCTTCAGCCCACAACGTTAGCCCAATTGAAAAACTATTGATGAAGATATGTACAAATGTTCAATAATAAAAGTCTGCCAGGGCTGCTGCTGATAGCATTACAAAAGATGAGGACTTGCAGTTCAGCCAGCATAGCAGCAAGCCGTTTTGTTAGCGGCAGTTACGCTTTTAAATTAATTGGTTTCCCACTTGCTATCAGTACTTTTCTAGCTACAAATTCAACTAGATCAATGTCATATTTGATGTGTGCTAACTCTGGTGAAAAAGGCAAAAGTAACTCGGTTTCAGCATCGTCTTTCGTGTGTACTATTCTACATCTTAAATCATAAATTCTACTGGCGACATCAAACCTTAAATCGTGATCTTTTCGATTAAATGATATTTTTTGAGATACTAACGATTTGCTTTTTTTCTGATCATCAAAAAAATCTTTTCGGTCTGTGTGTTCATTCAAAAAATCATTCAATTCTGTTTGATCCACGCAACTTTGTATAGTCGCTTTTATTTGACTTCTTTCATCACCAAAAGATTTGTTCTTTCCGTAAACCTTAATTAAGTCTAATATTCTTGCTACATTCTTATCGCTATTTCTGTCAAACGTAGGATCTTTAAGCAAGTTCTTTATTTTCTCTTGTGCTTCTTTAGAAGAATATAATGGAAAGTAAAATTCGATCACCTGATAAAAGGCTAAAAATTGTAATAGAGGCATGTTAATAGCAGTTCTCGCATACCAATAGAGAGAAATAGCTTCTAAGTCATATTGAAATTTAGGCGCTGAAAAATTAAATTCTTCTCTAGCAATTTTTTTTCTTATTCTTATTTCTCTTTGAAGGTCTTTATCAGAGGCTAGGTGAACTGGAATATTAGTAACTAAATCGATCTGAAAGAAAACTGAATTCCCAATAATTGACAATAACTCTTTAGCTTGATTATGCTGTTCAAATTTAAGCCCCTCGATTCTTATTGTTGGAAACATTCTTAACCTTCTACGAAGCATTAAAGATTCTCTTTTATTTCCTGATATAAATGAAAATGCGTCTGACGATTCACCGATAATAATTTTCATGTTTTCATCAGGAGAAGGGAATTCAAAACTGTACGATTCAATTTCTTCGTCAGACTCTACACCTTCCTGATTGTCAGCTATTACCTTATTTTGTTTAGGCTTAAAAAATCGTGATAGCCTTCTAATTAAAAAGTTAGTATTTCTTAAAACATCGTCCGATTGAATTTCACATTCAATAATACCAAGTTCAGAAGAATATATAGCTTCATAACTTTTTAGCAATTTATACTTTTCGAAATCAGAGGCTAAAATTTTATCTAAGCTTTCGTTTCTCTGATCTACAATTACTGTTTTGAAATCCCTTTCAAATGGAATTTGAATAAATAGTTCCGTTCTTTCTTCTTTGGCATCAAAAAATTCAATAGTCCTAGTAGTTAATTTCGTCTGTAATTTAACTTGGTCTGCTTTCTGCTTTATTTGTTCTAATAATGTCATAATGATGGTGAATTATTGCCGCTAACGGTCACGCATTTATGCAGGCCTGAAAATAGAATTGCTTCTGCCCGAACCGTTGCCAAATTTATAATTAAAAGTTCATTGATACTACTATTGCTGAACAAAGTTCCTTCAGCACGGAACTATTGCTGAAACATGCACCACGGCTCATTGTTAGCATGTCTGTCAGGCTTGCATAAATGCGAATGTTGCCTGCTGGCGGATTCGCATGTTACAAGTCACGGTCGTAAGGTTTTTGGTTTGTCCCAATTTTAAATGTCATTATGTAACCTCCTTCATTTGTTACATAACCCGTAACATCTTCTTCTCTTGTCTGTCCATTGAGTTTATAAGATATTTCAACGCCACAGTCATGAGGAATACTAACCCAAACAGTTTTGCTCTGTCCTGAAGAAAGTTTTGGAATATATTTTTCTTCGCAGCCACTTATTTTTAGATCGTCAATTTCTTTTTGCGTCGTATTGATAAAAGTTATGCGAACTGTATTTAATAAAGTAATTCCAATCCAGCAATAAAAAATAAATATTGGAATATTTAAAAGCATAAGTCCCGTAGCTTTCAAAACCAGGTGCCGTTTTATTTTGTGTCTATATGATAGCAATAAAAGTCTCGCAAGAACTACAAGATTTATGATTATCATAAGTGCAGTATAGAGCAAACCTAACATTCCAATTTCTGCGCCATTTGTCAAATAAAAAAGCAACAGGATTATTGTCCCACAAATAAATGTTATTAATGCAGTAGTCTTAGCAATAGATATGAGTTTAGTACTGTCCATTAAGCTTGCAGGCAACGATAGGGCTTGCTGCTGTGCTGGAATTCAATGAACGTCCAGCCCGACCGTTAGCCTAAAAGAATTACAAAAGTTGAAATTAAAAATAAAAAGTTGAACAATGAACTTTCAGCCTGAACAAAAGAAAAATAGCGAACAAAAAGCTGATGGCTTGCACGTCTGCCAGCATAGAAGCAAGCCCCTTGTTGGCAGCCGTATCTTTTGTCAAAATAAATGTTCATTCATTTTGTTTAATGTTTCTGTTTTTAAAGTGTCTCCTTGAAGTGTAATTATTTCACGTTTCCACATTGCAAAATCTCCAATTGTAGAATCTTTGGAAAGTAAACAGTAGAGCAAATGCACAACATGGTTAAGCATAAGCTGGTAACTTTTCGTGTGCTTAAGTAAGCGGCAATATTTTTGTAAACAATATGGATCCCAATTAAAGTACTGATAGCAGGGTTTATGAAGGAGCTTT
>DATCOF010000251.1:0-8231 GCA_036564845.1 Chitinophagaceae bacterium
ACGCTTTTTGATAAACGATCTTTCCATCCTTTGCTGCCAGCACAACACATCCGGGATAAGCGCCATTTGCAATACCATCATTTGCAATAGAATCTATTATTGATAATTTAACAGCATTAAGTCCCACAACTTCAGGAGCAACAACAGGTAAAGAGTTATTATTAATTACAATACCGCTTCCGTATTTATAATTATCGCAAACTGTAACAGGAAGCTTTCCTTTGGCAAAAAGTTTTCTCTGCAAAACATCTGCGGCTGTAACCTGAGTTATGCTGTCATCTTCGTAACAGGCAATTAAATTTTTTGCGTCGCAAAAGTTTTTAATGGCATAAGGGTTCCCAAAAACAAAGGTGATGCTTTTTGTTTGTTGCTGTAATTGCTGCGCAAGAACTATTGCGGCATTACTCATTCCAAAATTATTTACCGGGTAACGGTTGTAGCCGTGAATGCCGATCACCACTGACTTATAACGGCTCTTAATTAAGGCAACCGTTGATAATATTCTTGCCGAATCCGCTTTATAATTAAAATAAAAAACATCAGCATTGTAATCACGTTTCATTCTTCTTGCAAAAGCATTATCGTCGGTTAAGCCGATACCAACATAAACTACATCTTTTGCAGAATTATTTTTTTGGCTTTGCAATGGAAAGAATTGATCGTCATTTTTATTTAAAAGTGTGATGGCATTTTCGGCAACTAATTTTTTCATCCCATTCACTTTGCTGTTCAGATCTTCTGTAAGATGATTGGTGTTGATGGGTTTTACATTTCCAAGGCCATACATGTATTTTGCTGCCAAAACCTTTTTACACTTTTGATAAATATCATCCCATGTAAGTTGGTTATTATTTATGGCTTCTTTAATTTTTTCAATGCTGCCCGGCACATCAGATGGCAGGCACAACATATCATTACCTGCAATAACTGACTGCACTGCTATTTCTCCACCGGGAAAATATTTTGCAACACCCTGCATATTTAATGCATCGGTAAAAGTTAATCCCTGGTAGCCCAACTCATTTCTTAATAAACCTGTTACATTATTTTTTGAAATGGATGTAGCACGATTTGGTGAACTATCAATTGCAGGAATGTACAAATGCGCAACCATAACACTTCCCACACCGGCTTTAAACATTTCACGAAATGGATATAATTCAAGAGAATCCAATTGCGCTCTTGTTTTATTTATCACCGGAAGATCAAGGTGCGAATCAACCGCAACATCACCATGTCCCGGAAAATGTTTTGCTGTTGCCATCACACCAACATCCTGCATGCCTTTCATATATTGAACACCAAATAAAGCAACTTTATATTTATCTTCTCCAAAAGAACGGTCATTAATTACGGGATTGTTTGGATTGTTATTGATGTCAACCACCGGCGCATAATTTACCTGGATGCCTGCACGCTTGCATTGCTCGCCTACAATTCTTCCAAACTGGTAAACTATAGCCCCATCCTGCATTGCACCTAGCATCAGTTGATGATTTAAAGGGATAACGCTATCCATACGCATACCTAACCCCCACTCTGCATCAATGCAAATAAGCACGGGAGTTTTTGCTAAGCGCTGATAATTATTTACAATGTTTGCCTGTTTAACGGGAGGCCCTTGAAATAAACAAACACCGCCAACATTATATTTTGTGATGGCATCATTTACTTCCTGGTCGTAGTACACAACACCATTTGCAGTTATTGAACTTCCCCGCAAAACCATCAGTTGTGCAATGCGCTGATCATTATTGAGGGTATTAAAAACACTGTCCGCCCATTTTTGCGCAGCGGAGCTTGTTTTATATTGTGAAAAGGAAGAGAAAAAAATCAACAGAAGCAGAGAAATGACAGACAACTTTTTTATCATTTGGCAATTTAAGAAAAACTCACCATTTACTTTTGTTCAACGGTATTAATTTATGTGAAAATAAAAATGGATATATCACCAATGGAAAAAAAATACCTTATCTTGAATTTTGTTCGCACCCTCTTATACAACTATAGAACTAACATTATGAAAAAGATCAGGCTGGTCTTCCTTTGCATATCCTTGTCATTTATTTTCTTTCCTGCATTTACGCAAACCATCGGGTCAAAAGTTTCTTTTCCCGGAACTGATGGAAAAACTTATACCGGAGCGATAAAAAATATCCAGGGAGATAAATACCTGATAAAATATGATGGGTATGATTTTGAAGCATGGGTTGTAAGAGAGCAATTTACGGTTGTTAACACACCAAATACAAATTACAGTAATACAGAAATACAAAATACCCAACAAAGCAATGGAAATTATCAGGTTGGTCAAAAAGTAGAAGCATTCAACGTTATCTGGTATAAGGCAACAGTTATAGGTTTTGGCTCAGGAGATCTTGCCGGCTACATAAAAGTTCATTACGATGAATATTCATCATCATCTGATCAATATCTTAAAGCATCAAGCATCCGTATTCAAAAAAATACAGCTACGCCAAATTTTTCAGGAGGTCCAAGGAATGGCAGATATACTATTCTTTCTTATGGTAATATTTATAATCCAATTACATTGGGCTATTTTAATCTGAATAATGGGAGCTACACTTATTATGATGCGGCAAAAAAGCCGATAGGCAGAGGCACTTATTTGTATGATGCAAATAGTAAAGAAGTAAAATGGCAAAGCGGACCTTTAAGGGATTACGGGCCTTCTGCAGGTTTTGAAATAGACCGCGAAGGAAAAACCCATAAGCTAAGATTAAAATACAGCACCATCGGAACAAATAGTACTGACTCATAAGTTTCGATCTTATTTGAAACTTACAAGTCTTTTACCAGCCCCGAAATTATTAAGGCAATTCTTTTATCCAGATATAAATATTGTGCGGCGCCGGTTCATCGCCTCCGAAATAAGGATATAATTTATAGCCTATAGCTTTTACAGTTGTGCTCGTTCTTGGCAATGAATCTACTTTTCCATTTAAAGAAAAAAGATAGCTTTTGGGATTAACTTTTATTGAGCAATCGTTTTCTGCACCAATGGAAACTATTCCCAATTCTTTTGAACTTCTTATGCCATCATTATAAACATATCCAAATAAACGAAGTGCATTATCACTCCAGCGCCAGCCAAATCTTGCGCTAAACTGCTGATGTGTTGAATTGTTATCAGCAAAACCATAAAGCTTATTTATGTCAAGCTGGTTATCGGGGATTACGTTGGAATAAATAGCAGTGCTGTCAAATTTTGCAATAAAATTTAATTCAGAATATGAGGTTAGTACATAACTGTTGCCATCACAATAATTCTGTCCTTGGCGAATGGTGTATTTGGTAAATTGAGTTGTGGTGCCGTGTGAATTTTTAAGAAGTGAGGCAGCTTCTTTTTTACAGGAAAACATCATGAGTACTAAGCCCGACAGGCAGATAATTTTTTTCATAGGTAGAGGTAAGTTTTTTACTACACATTAAAGGCTTTCAATTTGATAGCGCAGATAATGCTAATTTTACAAATACAAAAACGCAGAAGAGTGCAGGATATTGTACAGTTGTTACCGGAAAATATTGCCAACCAGATCGCAGCAGGTGAAGTTATCCAAAGGCCGGCGAGTGCCGTAAAAGAATTGTTGGAAAATGCCGTGGATGCCGGCGCTACCGAAATAAAACTTTTTGTTAATGATGCAGGCAAGGCACTTATCCAGGTTATTGATAACGGGCAGGGAATGAGTGAAACCGATGCCCGTATGTGCTTTGAGCGGCACGCCACTTCAAAGATCACAAATATTGAAGACTTGTTTCATATCAAGACGATGGGATTTAGAGGCGAAGCGCTGGCAAGTATTGCAGGTGTTTCTCAGGTGGAATTAAAAACAAAAAGGGCTGAAGACATTACAGGCACTTATATTGAAATTGAGAACAGTGTTGTAAAAACACAGCAGCCAATTGCATTACAGCAAGGCACTTCCATCACCATGAAGAATTTGTTTTTTAATGTGCCCGCCCGTCGTAATTTTTTAAAAAGTAATACCTCTGAATTAAGACATATTGTTGATGAATTTATACGGGTTGCAATGGCATTTCCTGAAATATTTTTTTCACTTACATCCAATGGGCAGCAGGTTTTTCATTTGGAAAAGGGAACATTAAAACAACGCATTGTTCAGATTCTTGGAAATAATTATGCAGCCAAATTGGTTAGTGTGCAGGAAGAAACTGATTACATGAATATTTATGGGTTTGTTGGCAAACCTGAGACGGCAAAAAAAACAAGAGGTGATCAATATTTTTTTGTGAACAACCGCTTTATTAAAAGCGCTTATCTTAATCACGCCGTTATGAATGCCTTTAGTGATATGATTGCTAAAGACAGTTTCCCGATGTACACTTTGTTCATTGATCTTGATCCGTCGCGCCTTGATATAAATGTTCACCCAACAAAACAGGAAATAAAATTTGAGGATGAAAAAATAATTTATGCTTTTGTGCAATCAGCCGTAAAGCATTCGCTGGCGCAGTTCAGCATAACACCTACTTTGGATTTTGATCTTGATGTTTCAATACAACAATCAGATGCTGTAAGCAAACCGTTCACCGATGATAAAAAGTCGGCTGCAACATCTTCTTCTTTGTATAAAACTTTCACTCAAAAACACCAGGCGCATTTTATTGAAAAAAGTGATCTGAAACGTTGGGATGAAGAAGTAGAAATTGAAAGCAGTGAGCAGTCAGTGAGCAGTGAAAAAGAATTTATCAGCCAGCAAGATCTTGGTAATAATAAAATTGAATTTACCAGAGAACCTTTTCAAAAGAATGAAAACAAAAAACCAACAGGCACCTTCGTACAATTGCACAATACTTTTATTCTTGCTGAAAATAAAAATGGATTTATTGCAATACATCAGCAGAATGCTCATGAAAGAATTTTGTACGAAAGATTTTTAAATGCGATAAAAGGCAAGCCCATTGCTGCGCAACGGAGTTTGTTTCCTGCAACAATAGAACTTGCCCCCGCCGATACAGTTTTATTAAATGAATTATTAGATGACCTGCAATTGCTGGGTTATTTGGTAGAACCTTTTGGTAACAACACTTTCGTGATACAGGGATCGCCGGCAGATGTAGTGCAGGGAAATGAAAAAGCCTCACTTGAAAAAATGTTGGATCAATACAAACATTTCAGCAGCGATATTAAATTCAACAAGCGTGAAAAACTGCTTCGCTCTATGGCATGGCAACAATCAGTAAAAGCTGGTACATCATTCGAACAAAAAGAAATGGAATCTCTCATCAATGATCTTTTTGAATGCGAAACGCCTAACTCCACTCCCAACGGCAAGCCCACCTACCTGGAATTTAAAAAAGATGAATTAGATAAAATGTTTGGCAGATAAGGTTATATTTAGCTTCTATTTTATTTTTTTATAACCAAAACAATCCAACATGCAAAAGACAATTAAGTTTAGCGCAATTTTTTATTTGTGTTTTATCAGCTTTGCTGCAACTGCACAGAAGGAAAAAAATGAACAAAAAGAAAAAGAACGGGCCGTTGAGAAAAAGAATATTCTAAAGATCAACTTGCCTGCGTTGGCATTTAAAAATATATCTGTTCAGTACGAAAGACAAGTAGGGAAGAAATCTTCTGTGTCAATAAATGTGCATACAATTCCATTTGGCCAGTTACCTTTTCAGAGTGCATTTAAAAACCTTGCAAGCAATTCAGGTGTTCAGTACGATCAGTTCAAACTTGGTAGTTTTGGTGTTGTTCCTGAGTTTAGATTTTACCTCGGCAAAAAAGGCAACATGCATGGTTTTTATATTGGGCCGTTCTTAAGTATTTCAAATTATAAAATGAGTCTTCCTATTTCATATACTAGTGGCACCTCTACAAAAACCGGATTTTTTAATGGTAACTTAAATGCGATTACAGGAGGCATTCAATTTGGTGCACAGTTTAGTTTGGGCAAAAATGTTGTTTTGGATTGGTGGTTATTTGGCCCTAACTATGGTTCTGCAAGCGGGACATTAAATTTTGCAGCCACCTCACCCTTATCACAAAGTGATCAGGATGATCTAAAAACTAAATTGGAACAGGTTAAAAATGATGTGCCATTAAATACTATTAAATCATATACTGTAAATGCCAACGGTGCAAGCGTTGTTGCAAAAGGTCCGTGGGGAGGTTTAAGAGGATTGGGATTTAGTTTAGGATTTAGATTTTAATTTATCTGAACCTTGATTTGGGTAGATTATAGGATTAAAGTGATTAAAGATTATTGTTTCGAAGATTTTATATTTTTTCTTATTAATCTTTTTAATCTCCCCAAATCAAGGTTCAGACAACATAAAAAAACCCGGCAATAAATTACTGCCGGGTGCGAGGTTTTTTCTTTTGGTTAACTATATCTTTTGAAATTTAGAGTAACAAACATGGTTACCGTAAATTACTTTTATTGTATACCATCCGGGAGTTAAACCTTCAATATTTGTTGTAACATTATTATTACCTGTGCTTCCCTGCTGATCTTTTTGTTTCACTAAAATATTAAGTGAATTAAAAATATACACATGGATCATCTCAGGCCCTGTTAATTGAATACCCAATGTAACCTGGTTGGTTGCAGGGTTTGGATACGATGTTAATGTACATGCAGTATTTGCAACCGTAATGTGTATCACTTCACAATATTCTTTTACACAACCACCATAAGTAACAGCTCTTATACACACACGGTAATTACCCGGCTCGCTAAATGTGTACACAGGATTATTTTGTGTAAGCGTGATAGGTGTTGATGAAACAGTAAGTTTTGTTATAACCCATGTTTGAGTTAATACAGGGTAATTACTTAATGCATGGAAGTAAACTGTATTCGATATTGATGAAGTACGTACGTATTCATATTTTACCCAGATGTTACTACAGCTAAAGCAATTGCCTGTTTCAGCTACTTTGTAGGAAGTAGATACGCATGTTGAAGATCTGTAAACAGTTAAGAATACAGTATAATTTCCTGAGCGTGGATATACGTGTGATGGTGTAATGTCAGTAGAACCTGTTCCGTCTCCGAATGACCAAACATACTGCCAGTTAGAATTTTGAACAATTGGAATAAATTTAAATTCAAGACAATTAACTGTTGACCTGGTGAATGTGAATTTAGAAATATCAAGACAATTTATTTCGGGTTCTTTAATTTCAATTGTCTTACATATTTCCCTGTAGCATGTTGTGCTGCCTGAAATTCTAAGACAAACATTATAAGTACCTGTGTGAGTATAAGTATGATCAGGATTCGGCGAGGTAGAAGTAGCGCCATCTCCAAAACTCCATGATACATTCACAACCGCGGTGGCAGGTGTGCTTGTATTTTTAAAATAGATCTTGTTTTTATTTGTTGCATCTGCTTCAAAAGTAAACGCAGCTTCCAGTCTACATTCATTTAGAACAACAACCTGTTTGCATAATTCCTTCACACATGATGTTGTTCCTGCAGTACTATTTTTTTGAACCCGTATGCAAACAGTATAAGTTCCCGCAGATGCATAGACATGAGTTGGACTTACATCATGAGAATCAGTTCCATCACCAAATGTCCATTTTATAATATCACCACTTTCAAAATGAGATGATAGATTACCGAAGTGAATTTTATTTAATTGAACAGTTTCAGCATACCATGTAAAATTTGCTACTAAATTACAAACCGGAGTAGCAGTAGTATGAAATTCTACTTTCTTTTGTACTGAATCAATACAAACTGCATTAGTATAGTTAGTTTCTGTTCTATAATAAATATGTGTAACAGTATAAGTACCCGTTGAAGAGTACAAGTGAACAGGGGAAATGCTGGAAGAAGTAGTGCCATCACCAAATCTCCAGAAATTGTGATTGTTAGGAGTTGTACTGGTAATAACAGGCGTAAAAGTTGCAGATAATCCCGATAGAGTAAAAGAAAAATCAGCAGAGCAATTGTTGGTCTGCGCTGAACTTTTAAAGGTGAAAGCTGTAAGGGTAAGCAATAACAGCGTAAATAATTTTTTCATAAACAAGATTTTAATTAGTAATGTGGTTTTTGGTTAAGAGGTTGTTGTTTATGTTAGATACTGCGTGTTTTAATAACGTTGCCTGATATTGGTTATAAATTTTTCTATTGCTTTGCGTATTGGCGTTGCTGAACTGGTAAAGTTACCCGCCAGTATTGAGAATGTCAATAGCTTACCCTTTTTAGTTATAAGGAAACCGCTGAGCG
>DATCOF010000252.1:0-2924 GCA_036564845.1 Chitinophagaceae bacterium
CATAAGTCATTAAATGACCTCAGTAAATTTATTGAAGAAGTCACTAATAAAACAACAACAGCTTCAGTCATTTCAACTTGCTCTTTCAGTTATATTTTTGAAGACATGTTTTGGACTAATTAATATTTCACATTGGTATTAAAGCCGCCCAAAGGTATGCCGATGAAAGGATTGCGACGCAACAATGATGCTATGCAAAACTGAAGCCGGTATCAAAAATATTTTTCTAAATACTCCTGTTGCTGTCAAAGTTTTCCAGCTCTTTACTAACGGCATTTAAAAAAGTGGAGCCGAGTGCGCCATCAATTACACGATGGTCGTAGCTGAGAGAAATATACATGATGTGGCGGATGGCAATGCTGTCACCCTGTTCGGTCTCAATTACTACAGGACGTTTTTTAATGGCACCCATCGCCATGATAGCAACCTGTGGCTGGTTAATAATTGGCGTGCCCATAATGCTGCCGAATGTACCAACGTTGGTGAGAGTAAAAGTTCCGCCATTGGTATCATCAGGATTTAATTTATTGCTTCGAGCCTTGTTGGCTAAGCCGTTCACCTGCTTTGTTAAACCAACGAGATTTAACTGGTCGGCATTTTTAATTACCGGCACAATTAAATTTCCGGTGGGCAATGCGGTTGCCATACCGATGTTGATGTCTTTTTTAATTATTAATTTATCACCGTCGATACTGCTGTTGAGCCATGGATATTTTTTAATGCACTTAACAATGGCTTCAACAAAAAGAGGAGTGAAGGTTATTTTTTCGCCTTCTCTTTTTTCAAATTCTTTTTTCATTTTCTCTCTCCATAAAACCATGTTGGTAACATCGCATTCGCTAAAACTTGTAACATGAGCGCTGGTATGTACACTATCCACCATGTGTTTGGCGATCATTTTACGCATGCGGTCCATTTCGATGATCTCAACATTGCCGGAGTAAGGTGCAAGCTGTGAGTTCTGAGCTGTGAGCTGTGAGGTTTGGGAACTTTTTTCTTCATCTTCAAAAACCACTACCGGTCTTTGGCTTTGGTTGCCCGTAGCTCTTGGCTCATGGCTCGAAGCTTTCCTGTTCTCTATGTATTGTAGAATATCTTTTTTGCTTACTCTTCCATCCTGTCCGGTGCCGGGAATATTTTCCAGTTCACTCATGGCAACGCCTTCGCTGGATGCTATATTTAAAACGAGAGGAGAGTAGAAACGGATCGCATTGTTGGATGGCCGTTGATCGGTGTTAGTTGGTTGGTAAGGAATATTTTCAACAACATTTGCTTCTTCATATTCGTGCTTTGAAGGTTGTTGTTGTGATGGTTGCTGAGATGAAGGTTGAGAATTATCAGCAGTTGTTTTTATTCTTGCAATTACAGTACCGATGGGCACTACATCGTTCTCATTAAATAAAATTTCATCGATCGTTCCTGCTGTGGTGGAAGGCACTTCGCTATCTACTTTATCTGTTGCAATGTCCAAAACTGTTTCATCCTGCTCTACTTTGTCGCCTGTTTTTTTATGCCATTTTAAAATGGTTGCTTCCATTATACTTTCTCCCAACTTTGGCATTACAAGATCTACAACACTCATAAAAGAAATTAATAATTATTAAATTGATAATTGAGAATTCAAAAGTAAAGTATTCCTGTTAATCCCATAAATCCCATAAATCAAGGTTCAGACAATTTTTAAGGGAAGTATTTGTAAATATCTTTTCTGTTATCTATTGCCGCAAAAGTGAAGTCGTCATTTTTAAAATAGATTCCAATTCTGTAATCTCCAACTCTTATTCTATAAAAATCTTTATGCCCTTTTAATTTTTTTAGATTTTTAATTTCTGAAAGAGAAGCCGCTGTTTCAATTGATTCAATTATCTTCTCAATTTCTTTGGCTAATTTTTTATCTTTTAGTTTTGAAACTTACTTTAGAAATTTATTGGTGAATGCAAGTTTTATTTTCTCAGAGCTTTTAGTACCTTCTCCTTTGAAGTATAGCCACTTTTAATACCTTCCTGTATGCTACGGCTAAGAAAAAGATCTTCCATATCATCAATAGAATTTTTTTTGGAGCGTAACCCTAATTCCTGGCTAAGCTTTAAAAAAAGGTCTGTTTTTTTGCGGGATTTGGTTTCAATAATGATGACTTCCATTATATATATATATATATCAAATTTAGTTAATTCTCTATAATAAATTTTCTTAAAAGGTTCAACGCATTTTGTGCAGTCAATTCTATATTTCTTTTTCTGTCGAATCTTAAATTTAATTTACCCGTTACTGTATTATTTTTATTTCCTACAGCCATCCAGACTGTTCCCACAGGTTTTTCTTTACTTCCTCCGTCAGGGCCCATAATCCCAGAGACAGCGATTGCATAATTTGTTTTTAGTGTATCTAAAATTCCTTTCAGCATTTCTTTTACGGTTTCCTCACTTACAGCACCAAATGTTTGCAATGTTTCGTTTGAAACCTTCAACACATTTTCTTTTACTTCATTATCATAACTCACCACACTTCCTTTAAAATATTTTGAAGCTCCGGGTTGCAATGTTATAAGATGTGCAATATAACCTCCGGTGCAGCTCTCAGCAGTTGACATGGTTTCATTTTTTGCTAAAAGTAATTTGCCGATAACATTACTTAAAGGCTCATCCTCATCAGTAACTAAATATTCTTTTGTAAGTGATTTAAGTTTTTCAAATTGTGTGTTGATCTCTTTTTCTATCGCTTCTTTTTCATACCCCGAAGTTGAAAGGCGAAGCCTCACCATACCATAATTAGGCAGGTAAGCCAATTTAATATTGGATGGAAGTGCAGATTCAAAATCTTTTATATGCTCTGCCAACATTGATTCTCCAATGCCAGCAGTTAATAATGTTTTGTGAATGATAACAGGAAGTTGAAATTTATTTTTCAATTTTTCTATCACCTCT
>DATCOF010000253.1:0-4615 GCA_036564845.1 Chitinophagaceae bacterium
TAAAATGGC
Organism: Chitinophagaceae bacterium; assembly: GCA_036564845.1. Lineage (GTDB taxonomy): Bacteria > Bacteroidota > Bacteroidia > Chitinophagales > Chitinophagaceae > Ginsengibacter. The sequence goes on from DATCOF010000253.1 coordinate 10, forward strand.
AAAAATATTTACAAGAATTATCATTGTTTTTATTTCTCTGCGGGTTATAAAATGATACCGCAAAGCCTGAATAACTTTTGATTTATTATAAGTAAAAAATGCTGAGGTCATAAGAGGCAAAGATAAAGGAAGCAATAAGAAATTATATAACTAAGAGATTGTGTTTTACTCTAGGATCTTCACTTCAGACCTCCTGTTCTTTTGCCTTCCGGCTTCGGTATTATTTTCTTCTATAGGCTCCATCGAGCCGTAACCTTTTGCCATTAATCTTGCGGGGTCAATTCCCTTTGCTATTAGGTATGCTACAATTGATTTTGCTCTTTCCAAAGAAAGTATTTTGTTTTTTGCTTCGCTGCCAATATTATCTGTGTGCCCACCGATCTCTATTTTATCATCTGATTTGCGATGCAGGTAATCTACCAATTCATCCAATGCTTTATAAGATTCAGGACGAAGTGTTGCTTTACCAAAATTAAACTCAACATTGTCAAGAATAAAAGTTTTAGGAGGATCAAATTCAAGATTTACAGTGAAGGGAGTTTTATAAAAAGCGTTCGGGCCAAGTGCAGGAATATCAAGAATATTATAGCTTGTTGAATCTTTAAAACCCATAATAAATATCTCATACTTATCGCCTGCGGGCAAACGGGTAGTGAACTTTCCCAATGAATCGCTTATTGCCTGGTATTCGTTTGTATTCTTCTGACTTCTAAAAACTATCAGTTCATTGTTCTGCGGTTGTTTGCTTTGCATGTCAACAATAGTGCCTTCTACTTTTGCATCTTTAGGCACATTGGTTTGAGCATGTGTTTCAAAAATTAGTAAGAGAGAAAATAAAATGGATAGAATTTTTTTCATAGAATTTTTTATTAGCGCATTTGTTATGCTATAAAACTAAAATTTTTTTGTTAAGAATCATACTCTTTAAATAGTTCTTTATTTACTGAAACTGATTGCATAAGAAAAGCCATTTGTCCAGATTGCTTATAATATTTTTCTATTTATCCACAGATATAATTTTTTATAAAAATAAAATTCCATGAAATGCTGTGCTGGTCAAGCATTCCATGAATTTGTGAATAACTCTAAAAATTCGTGGAAAAATCATTTCTAAATTATCCTTTGAATTCTGAGAGGAGGGTTATAGATTGCACTAAATAAAAAGGAGTTCCAGCTTATATGATAAGTCTGAAACTCCTCCGCTCTTAAGATTAAGGTTTCTTACTAAGTTAATGAGACTTTTCACCAAACCATGACCTGGTCATTGTTTCATCTTCAGAGCGTTTTTAATTGCCACGCTATCAACGGACAACTTTTTTAAGTTCTTGTGAAAACAAGAACTTTTTTATTTCTAAAATTTCTGAACTCTATAGAATAGAGTCCAGAAATTAATTTTGTTTTAGCTGCACCCCATGCTGTTGCCACAATTCAAACATTTGTAACACGTGCCGCTGCGGATGGTTATGTGGCCGCAGGTATTGCAGGCAGGTGCATCGCTTTGCATACTTTTGGAAGCGGCATTAACAGCATCCATTTCGTTGTGCACTTTTTTTACTGATTCCATCCTGTGCGTTTTTACCTGGGGAGTCTTTCCGTTAGCATTAGACGGAACGCCAACTCTTACATCACTTTTTTCATGAACACGATCTCCAATGGTTGGCGTTTCGATATCCCATTCTTCTTTTCCGGTGTTCATCACTTCTGGTTTGTCGAGCACATGAACAAGATCATTTCTTCCTAAATATTCATACGCCAGTGAGCGGAACATAAAGTCGATGATAGAAGTGGTGGTTTTAATATTTGGATGATCAACCATGCCCGATGGTTCAAATCTTGTGAACACAAATTTCTCTACAAACTCTTCCAATGGCACACCATATTGCAAACCAATAGAAATAGAAATTGCAAAACAATTAAGCATACTGCGCATGGTTGCGCCTTCTTTCGCCATGTCAATAAAAATTTCTCCTAATGTTCCGTCATTGTATTCGCCTGTTCTTAAGAACAATGCCTGCCCGTTTATTTTTGCTTTTTGTGTAAAGCCTCTTCTCTTTGCAGGTAAAGCTCTGCGCTCTACGATCATTGCCAGTTGGCGTTTTAAAGAAGTGTCTGCACTGCTTTGTACTCTTTTATTTACTTCTTCCAAAAGATCTTCAACAGTAAGCGTGCTCATGTCAACAATTCTTGCTTCACTTTTATTTTCATTTTCTAATTGTGCATCATCAGTAACTTTTTTCTTCTTATCACTTTTGTTGCTCAATGGTTGTGACAATTTAGATCCATCACGATACAATGCACATGCTTTTAAACCCAGCTCCCAGCTTAGCTTGTAGGCTTCTGCGATCTGCTCTATCGTTGCTTCGTTTGGAAGATTTATTGTTTTTGAAATTGCGCCGCTGATGAAAGGTTGTGCTGCAGCCATCATCCTTATGTGACCAGTAAAGTGAATATATCTTTCACCTTTTTGTCCGCATTTATTAGCGCAATCAAAAACGGATAGATGTTCTTCTTTTAAATAAGGCGCACCTTCTACGGTCATTGTTCCGCAGATGTATTCATTTGCTTCTTCAATTTGATCTTCAGTAAAACCTAATGCTTCTAAAAAATTCCATTCAAAATTGTTGTATTGTTCTTTTGTAAATCCTAAGCGATGCAAACATTCTTCGCCGAGATTAAAAACATTAAATACAAAAGCGATATCAAATGCAGATGCAAGACAGTCTTCCAGTTTTTTTATTTCTTCAGGAAGAAATCCTTTATCGGTTAAAGTCTTATCATTTATATGCGGAGAGCTTTTTAATGTTGCGTGACCCTTTGCATAATTCACTATCCGCTCAATTTGTTTTTCAGTGTATTTTAAATTGCGCAAAGCCTGTGGCACACTTTGATTGATGATCTTAAAATAACCACCACCACTTAGTTTCTTAAATTTAACCAAAGCAAAATCAGGCTCAACACCGGTTGTATCGCAATCCATCACTAAACCTATTGTTCCTGTTGGAGCAATTACAGTTGTTTGTGCATTGCGGTAACCAAATTTTTCTCCCATCATCACTGCATCGTCCCATGCTTTTGTTGCGGCCTTCAATAAATAATCAGGACAATATTTTGCGTTGATGCCTTGTGGTTTTATTTCAATTCCATCATACGCATCCATTGCATCATAAGCCGCTGCACGGTGATTGCGCATAACACGCAGCATGTGCTGCTTATTTTCTTCGTAATGTTTAAATGTTCCTAAATGCTCAGCAAGCTCTGCGGAAGTTTTATAAGCAATGCCGGTCATGATCGCTGTGATAGCGCCTGCAATGCCGCGTGCATCTTCACTATCGTATGCAATGCCGCTAACCATCAACATGCTTCCTAAGTTTGCATAACCTAAACCAAGCGTTCTGTAATCATAAGAAAGTTGTGCAACTTCTTTGCTTGGAAATTGTGCCATCAACACAGAAATTTCCAACACGGTTGTCCATAACCTTACAGTATATTCAAAACCTGTAACATCAAAACTGTTATCATCTTCATTAAAAAATTTGCGAAGATTAACTGATGCAAGATTGCATGCTGTATTGTCCAGGAACATATACTCACTGCATGGATTGCTTGCTCTTATTTGTCCGCCTTCAGGGCATGTATGCCATTCATTAATTGTTGTGTTGTATTGTGTTCCGGGATCTGCACAATTCCATGCAGCGTTGGTAATTTTATCCCACAAGCCTTGTGCTTTTATTTTCTTCATTGTTCTTCCATCGCTCCTCGCTTTCAATTCCCAATCACCATCTGCTTCCAGTACATGAAAAAATTCATTCGGAATTCTTACAGAATTATTACTGTTTTGCCCGCTTACTGTTTTGTATGCTTCGCCTTCATAATCGCTGGAATAACCAGCAGCAATTAATGCAGCTACTTTCTTTTCTTCTTCAACTTTCCAGTTCACGAAAGTTTCAATTTCGGGATGATCAAGATCAAGACAAACCATTTTAGCAGCACGCCTTGTTGTGCCTCCGCTTTTTATTGCGCCTGCTGCACGATCTCCAATTTTTAAGAAACTCATCAACCCGCTGGAAGTGCCACCACCACTCAATTTTTCGCCTTCGCCACGAATGCTTGAAAAGTTTGTTCCTACCCCGCTTCCGTATTTAAATATTCTTGCTTCCCTAACCCACAGATCCATTATTCCACCTTCGTTCACCAGATCATCTTCAACACTTAAAATAAAACATGCATGTGGTTGCGGACGCTCATAAGCCGATGTGGATTTTTTTAACTGCCCGTCTTTTTCATCAACATAATAATGCCCCTGTGGTTTTCCTTTTATGCCATATACTTCATGCAGACCGGTATTAAACCATTGAGGAGAATTAGGAACACATGACTGGTTTAAAATACCAAACACTAATTCTTCATAAAATATCTGTGTATCTTCCTTTGATCCAAAATAATTATAGCGTTCACCCCAAACACGCCAGCAATGTGCAAGACGATGAGCAACCTGCTTAACAGAAGTTTCCCTTCCGGTTGTTCCGTCGGCCTGTGGTACACCTGCTTTGCGAAAATATTTTTGCGCTAAAATATCCGTAGCAATCTGGCTCCATTGTTTAGGTAC
>DATCOF010000254.1:0-4201 GCA_036564845.1 Chitinophagaceae bacterium
TTCTATGCGAACATTTATCAATGGCAAGTCAGCCGCCAATCTTGTAGATGATATGACGCCGAAAGGTTTTATCGCATTGCAGGTTCACCAAATAAATAAACCTGAAGAAGTTGGAGAAAAAATTTACTGGCGCAACATCCGCATTAAAACAAAAGATCTAAAACCTTCTCCGATGGATACAGTTTTTGTTGTCAATCTTCTTCCTAATAATTTATCAGAACAGGAAAAAAGAAATGGCGTAAAACTTTTGTGGGATGGAAAAACAACCAATGGCTGGCGTGGTGCATACAAAGATCATTTTCCTGAAAAGGGTTGGGAGATAAAAGACAATGTATTGTCTGTGCTTGCATCAAACGGCGCTGAATCCGCGAATGGCGGCGACATTGTAACAACAGGAGAATACAGCGCATTCATTTTACAATTTGATTTTAAAATAACAGACGGAGCCAACAGCGGGGTAAAATATTTTGTTACTGAAAAAGAAAATAACGAAGGCTCTGCAATTGGCCCCGAGTACCAGATACTCGATGACGATAAACATCCTGATGCAAAACTTGGATCGATCGGTAACCGCACACTTGCTTCTTTGTATGATCTTATTCCTTCCATCAAAGAACCGAGAGCGAGAAGAAAAGTTGGCGAATGGAACAGGGGAATGGTAATTGTTTATCCCGACGGAAGAGTTGAACATTGGCTAAATGGCTGGAAGATGCTGGATTACAAGCGGGGCACACAATATTATTATGCGTTGGTGGCAAGAAGTAAATTTGAGAAATGGCCTAACTTCGGAATGGCAGAAAAGGGGCATATCCTTTTACAGGATCATGGTAACAATGTTTCTTTCAGAAGCATTAAAATAAAAGAACTTAAATAAATAAAATTATCAGCATGAAAAATTCACGTCGTTATTTTATCAAACAATCTGCATTGGCCGGAGCCGCAGTATTCGCAGCCAAAGCAGGTTTTAGCGCAAAGAGCTATAAAAGAATAATGGGTGCCAATGATCGTGTGAGAGTTGGTGTAGTTGGATTTTCCGACAGGCACAAGAGCTCGCATGTTCCTTCATTTATGAATCATTGCAAAGAATTAAATTTTGAAGTTGTTGCTGTTTCTGACATCTGGAAAAAAAGAAGAGAAGAGGGTGCTGCATTGTGGAAAGAAAAAATGGGTAACGATGTTATCGCCTGCAGGAACAATGATGAAATGCATGACAGGAAATTAGTGGATGCTGTGTTTCTTAGCACTGCCGATTTTCAACATGCATTGCATACAGTTGATGTTGTAAAATATGGCTGGGATGCTTATGTAGAAAAACCATTTGCAGAAACTATGGAAGATGCAAGGGCTGCCTTAAAAGCCGTGAAGGCTTCTGATAGAATTGTACAAATAGGTTCACAAAGAAGAAGCGGTGCAAACTATCATGCAGCTAATGATTTTATAAAGTCCGGTAAAATGGGCGCTATCACAATGGTTGAATTAACATGGAATGTAAATCAGCCGGGACGCTGGCGCAGAACGGCTTTGATGCCCCAACTAAAAGAAGAAGATACTGATTGGAAAAGATGGTTGCTCAACAGACCTTACGAAAATTTTGATGCAAGAAAATATTTAGAGTTCCGTTTATTTTGGCCATATTCATCTGGTTTGCCGGGCCAATGGATGAGTCACCAGATTGATACAGTGAATTGGTTTAGTGGTCTGCAACATCCACGAAGTGTTGTTGCTAATGGCGGCATTTATATGTGGAAAGATGGAAGAAAAAATTGGGATACAATGACAGCCGTTTTAGATTATGGACCGATCAATGATCCTACATCAGGCTTCCAGGTAACGTTTTCTTCACGCATGCACAATGGTGATGAGAACCCCGCAGAAATTTATTATTCAAATGGTGGCGAATTAAATTTGAACACCAATAAAGTTTCATCTAAAGGCGGGCTTACAAGTAAAATGGCGGAAGCGATGAACATGCAACCATTCTTACTTCCGGAGATGAGTTTATCAGAAGTAGAAAAAGTTGTGGTGACTGCAAACACCGGCGGAGATAAATTAACTTCCAATCATGTACGCAACTGGATGGAATGTGTGCGCAGCCGTAAGACGCCCAATGCGTCTGTGGAAGCAGGTTACAGCCATTCTATTGCAACCATCATGACAAACGCTGCAGTGCACACAGGCGCCAAAGTAACCTTTGATGAAAAGACACAGGAAGTGATGGCAGGTGGAAAAGTTTTTAAATATTAATTTAATTGTATTGCCACAAAGACACAAAATCATTAAGCAACACAAAGATTTTTCTTTATGAAACTTACTGTCTTGGTGCCTTAGTGGCAAGAAAAAATATTGGTTAAAGAATATAATAAAATGAATCTTTTACAAAAACGAACAATAGCATTTATAATAATATTTTTTTTCATGTCGACCTCATTTGCACAAAAAAATGAAATGATTAAAGTTGTAAAAGATGAGAAAGCAAACAAAATAAATGTAATGGTTGGGGATAAATTATTCACCAGTTTTTTATATCCTGATACTTTAGAAAAACCTGTTTTATATCCATTGTTCACTGTTGATGGAGCTGATGTTACAAGAGGATTTCCTTTGCATCCAAAACAAGGTGATCCCACTGATCATCCGCATCACATCGGCATTTGGTTCAATTATGAAAATGTAAATGGTTTGGATTTCTGGAATAATTCTTATGCTATTCCAAAAGAAAAAAAGAATTTGTACGGATGGATAAAAACAGATAAGATATTGGAAACAAAAAGTGGTGATAAAGGCATTCTTTCTTATCATGCAAACTGGACGAATCAAAAAAATGAAATGCTTCTTGAAGAAACAACTCGGTTTGAATTTAGCCAGGTTGGACATAAAAGAATTATTGACCGCACAACAACTTTAAAAGCCAACACCGAAGTAAATTTTAAAGACGCCAAAGATGGATTACTCGGTTTGCGTCTTGCACATGAATTGCAAATACCTACAACAAAAGATCAGAAATTTACTGATGACAAAGGAAATGTAACCATTGTGAAAGGCGGTACTGATAATATTCCAAACGGTAATTATATAACGAGTGAGAGTATTGTTGGCGACAGTGCATGGAGCACAAGAGCCCGCTGGTGCAAGGTTTACGGAAAGATGGGAACCGATTCTGTTAGTGTTGTAATTATTGATCATCCCAAAAATCCCAACTATCCAACCTTTTGGCATGCACGGGGCTATGGATTGTTTGCGGCCAATCCTTTGGGAGAAAAAATATTTACTAATGGCAAGAGTGAAAAAAATCTTACGCTAAAAAAAGGCGAATCAGTAACCTTTCGTTACCGCATAGTTGTTGATAATGGAGTAAGAACTATTTCTACAATCAATGTAAATAAATTTGCGGATGAGTTTGCAAAACAATAAACTTTTCTAATCCATTTGCGTCATTGCGAGGAGGAGGAACGACGACGAAGCAATCTTATAGAAGAGCGAGTTTTTAAAAATCAGTTTCGATAATATGAGATTGCTTCGTCGTGCCTCCTCGCAATGACGAATTCTCAAATTCTATTTAACAGCAATCCCCGTTTTTGCGGATTTCCATTTAATTGCAAAGTAAGTTGCCTGCGTTGTTCCAACATTTTTAATACTGTGTAACTGGTTAGCAGCCTGGAATACAACAGAACCAGGGCCAACGGTTTGTAATTTTCCATCAACTAAAACTTCGACCGTTCCTTCTTTTACGATCGTCATTTCTTCTTCAGGATGTTGATGAGGAAGATGTGCGGACTCACCAGGATTTAAAGTGGTTACATGACATTCTAAATTATCTAAGGTTGCAGTAGTTGAATTAAAAAATTGCCGCTTCTCACCTGTTTTTGTTGGTACTGCTTTTATCATGTTCCAGTCAAATGCAACTGGTTTCATCAATTGTGTTGAATCATTATTTTGTGCATTGCTTACAAATGGCAAACAAAAAAATACAAGCAATAATTTAATGGCAGTAAAATATTTCTTTGTCATGATGTTGAAATATTATGGTGAGATAATAATAAGATGCAATTATTTTTTATCAAGATACCTTTCAAAAAATTCATACGTCCGCAGCATTTGATCAATGCGCTGGCGGTTATTACCACTGCGTGTCAGTTCATGTGTTGCTCCGGGGTGACGCACATATTCCACAGGCCTTCCTAAAACTTTTAAACTTCTGTAC